>JBBSIY010000370.1:0-3475 GCA_038257785.1 Lysobacterales bacterium | reverse complement strand
TTCCAACTTTCATCGGCCAGACCATTTTCATGCATCCCGAAAAGCGGCCGCCAGCGCGGGGCGAGCGGTTTCATCCTCGGATGCATGTTTGCCTCGTGCGGCAGCTTGTTCCCCTTGCGAGTGTTGCAGCGGAAACACGAGGTAACGATGTTATCCCAAGTCGTCCGCCCCCCTTTGTCGCGCGGCAGCACATGATCCAGGTTCAACTGGGTTTCAGGCAAAATCTTCGCGCAATACTGGCAGGTGAATTGATCCCGCAGGAAAACATTGCGGCGGGTAAACTTCACCTCCAGCCGCGGCAGGCGATCATAGATCGCCAGCACCACAATCTGATCCAGCGTGTGCTGAAACGCGCCGACCACGCCGGCAGCAACAAACACGGTCAGCAGGTTGATCTGTAGCCACGGATGGCGATAGCGCAGGCTGCGCCGCCACGGCGTTGCAAGGCGCTCTTCTCTCTCAACACCGACCATGGCGCCGGCCTGAGCGGAGATATCGAAAGCCTGCTGCTCGAACAGCACTTGACCGCGCACTTGACCCACCAGCACGCCATCGGCTTCGCACACCGGATATACCGGAAAGTGCCGGGTGACGACTTCACGCATCGCATCAACTAAGCGCGTTTGCGGTCGCAGACTAAACGGGTTGCGCAGCATCACGTCATCGAGCGTTGCGCTGCGCGAGGCGTAGAGCATTTCTCGGAAGGCGACGACGCCGAGCAAGCGGTCGGCTTCATCGACGACGAACAGATACACCACCATGCGCTGGGCGACGATAACGCGCAGTTCTTCCACCGCATCGCGCACCGTGGTGCCACTCAAGAACACCGCGGGCGGATCTTCCAAAAGCCGGCCGACCGACCCTTCCACATAGCGCTGGGCATCGCTCCAGTCGGTACCTGCGGGCGCGCACGCAAGAATCTGCTCACGCAGATCGTCCGCCATGGCGGCAAGGATGCTGGTAGCACGCCCAACCGGCATGGCCGCCAATGCCGCCGCCGCATCAGCAGGAGTCAGCTGACGCAGCCGGTCTGTCGCACTCCGCGAATCGAGGTTCGAGAGGGTGATCGGTGCCAAAGTCATGAGGGCGAAGCCACCGCGCTGAGGTTGAGGGCGGCTTAGCCTAGCTGACTCGAGGGATCAACGGCGAGCTGACACGAATGTCACATGCTTAGCCGAGATTCCCGCAATTCGTCTTGCCCGCGAAGGCGCGCATCCAGCGACTTCAGTGATGTCGACCGCCGGCGAAAGGCCCTGGCTGCCCGCCTGCGCGGGCAGGACGATGCTTAAGTAAGAGCCCTTCCAATCTGATCCCAGCGTATCGAGGCGCGCAGATGCGCACCACTACCGTTAACGACTCGGCTTCAACTTCTGCTTGCCTGCATGCAGCGCTTCTGCCGCCGCAAGCACGACGCCTTCCGGCACGCGCACGGTGTAGTCCGGATGCACAAACGAAAACTGCAGCGTGCCGTCGGCGTCTACCAGATACACCGCCGGCACTGGCAGGGCGTGATGAGTCTCGCCACCGGAGGCTTGCTCAAGATCGATGCCGTAACCCTTGTACTTTTCAATCGTCGAGGCATCGACCTCAAACGCCAAACCGAAGGCGCGAATGGCGTCGGCTTTGGCGTCCGACAGCAGGGTGTATTCGACGGGCGTTTTGTCCAGCGTCTTGCGCATCGACTCCGGGCTATCTGGGCTGATGGCGATCATCTGATAGCCGAGCGCTTCGATCTTCTCGCGAACCAAGCGCAGGCCCTGCAGCTGGAGATTGCAGTACGGGCACCAGCCGCCGCGATAGAACACCAGCAGCGCCGGCTTGCCCGCCACCACATCGCGCAGCGATACCGCTTTGCCGTCGAGTGCATGCAAGGTCACGTCGGGGACGGCTGAGCCGAGCAGCAGGGGATGGACTTCGGTCGGGGCTTTAGCGACGCCTGAAGCCGGCGCCGCCATGTCCGCAGCGAACAGTGCGAGCGGCGACATGCACAGCAAGGCGGAAGCGATAAGACGATGCAATCGAGACATGATGAAACCCTTGGTTGCGAAGAGATTGAAGCGTTCGATCAGAGCGTTTTGCAGCTCGCGGTTGGCAAACTCAAAGACTGCCAAACGCGGCCGCTTGCGTCTTGCGCAAACGCGGTGACGCCGCCTGCGCTGTTGCCCGACGCAGCAAGCGTAATCGACTCACTAAGCGCCGTGCTGCCGAGCGTCCACGGGCCCCACAGCTTGCGCACCACGCGATCATGACGCAGCGTACTGCCGCCGTTTTCACCGGTGCCAACCTTGGTCTCTTCGCCATCGCTGTATTGCGCAAGCCATACGTGCACAGCGCTGTCGCTGATTGCCGCGAGACGCTTGGCGTCAAGGCTGACGGTTTTGCCATCGTCGGCGTTGACGGATAACGCAAGCTCAACGCCGGCCGCTTGCCGCTCACGATTGAGCGCGCGGGAAAAATCGGCGTCCGTGCGCCATGAGGTTTGAATCTGCGTACCGACCATCACCTGCGGCGTGTATACGGTGCGCTCGCCCGCTGCGTTGACGCGCTGTCGCTGGCGTTGCGAATAGGTCGGCGAGGCGAAGCGGTCGGGCCAGCCGAGGCGATCCCAATAGTCCACATGAAAGGCAAGAAAGTTGGCGTTCTGCTTTTCATAAACCCGCGATAGCCAGCGATCAGCGGGCGGACAGCTGCTGCAGCCCTCGGAGGTATACAGCTCCACTAGCGGCACGGTGATGGCACCGCTGCGCGCGCTGCAGGTGTCGGCCGCCAAGCATTGCATGCTCAGCGTCAGCAGAACGCCGCCGACAATCCAATTCGAACCTCGCATGGCAGTCTCCGCATGGGCATTTGTCGCATTGAGCGCCTTGTCGATACAAGGCCGCGTGATGCAGCCGGGAAGTCCGCGATGCGCGCGAAAATTCAGGGCAGCGGCTGGTAGATCTGCAAAGCGCCCGGATTATTCGCCACACCGGCGCGCGTCGAGCCGCCGAGCATGTATAGGCGGCCGTTGACTGCGGCCGCACCCACGCCGTGCACGGCCGTCGGCATCGTCGGTCCACTGACCCACGCGTTGGCACCGGCCGCCATCACCTCCATGCTCGAAAATACGACCCGAGTTCCGGTGAGTCGTTCACCGCCTGCGAGCATGATTTGATCGCCGACGACCGCCGCGCCGAATCCCGAGCGCGAGCCAAGCACCGACGGTCCGGGCCGCCAGCGCTCGCTAGCCGGATCAAAGATCGAAACGGTGGCGACATTGCTGCCCATCGCCGTGCGCCCGGCGATTAGCCAAAGCTCGCCCAAATATTCAACCAGCGCCGCGTGATCGCGAGACACGCTGCCCGGATGCGGCACGCGGCGCGAGCCACCGCTGCGTGGGTCGTACTGCACCAGCGAGCCGTCGACGTCGCCGAGGTAAAACCAACCGTTCAAACTCACCGCCCCACTCGCCGCCACCGACCCGGCCAGCTCATTA
>JBBSIY010000369.1:0-3515 GCA_038257785.1 Lysobacterales bacterium | reverse complement strand
GACGCTGTCCGAGACGCTGCCCCGGGTGCTGGAAGCCGACAACAACATCTTCCGCACCTCGAGCATGCGCAACATCTACAGCCCCAACGTGGTGGGCTGCATTTGCCGAAGTCGAGCGTACGTTCGATGTGCTGAAGAAAGACTTTAGCCTGCTACATCCCGGACGCGACGCCAAAGAGCTTCAGGCATTTTTGGCTAGTCTCGCGGCGCTGCCCAAGGCGATGGAAGGGCTGGTCAACGTGCCCAAAGATGTGCAGCAGATGGTGGTGGGGCTGGATGAAATTTTCAACGAGTTTCTCGCGACTGGCCCGACTGCATTCCTCAAATCTTCACTGTTCGACATGCTCAACCACGATCCGGGCCGCAACTATCTGCGCACCCAGTCGATCGATGACTACCGCATGTTGTTCGATACGATAGAACTGCCGCAGATGCTGCGCATTGAGCAGCAGCCCTGGATGCCGCAGCAGCCGGCCAGCGGCGGCGATCTACCCTGTCAGCAGGACTGGTTTTTCGGCTGGCTGCAAATTGCTGGCTACAACACAACCAACCTGCGCGGCGTGGTGAATGCGGTGGAGTCTGGCAGTCAGGCGGTGGCCCTAAGCACGCTGCAGGCCAAGATGCCGATCACCGACGCCATGCTGCAGGGTGTGTTGGGCGACAGCAGCGTGACGCTGGCAAAGGCCATTGAAGCCAATCGACTTTACGTCTGTGACTACACAACGTTCGACGGCGCGAAGGCAGATGTTCTGCATGGCGAGCAGCGCTACATCACTGCGCCGATTGCCCTGTTCTACTGGAATCCGACGCCGCCACCAGGCTATCCGCCGAGCGCGCAAGGCGTGCTGCAACCGGTTGCCATCCAGCTGGCGCAAAAGCACGATGCGGAAACCGCGCCGATCTTCACCCCCAACGATTCTGCGGGTGGCAACGACGCTAGCCTGCTGAAATGGCGCATCGCCAAATACATCGCCAACGTCATCGCGGCGATTCAGCACGAAGCGGTGGCCCATCTTGGCAGCTGCCACCTGATCATCGAGCCGATGGTGGTCGCCAGCCATCGCCAGCTCGCCGCTGAGCATCCGCTGCTCAAGCTGCTGATTCCGCATTTTCGCTTCACCATCAACATCAACGACGACGCCATCCACAGCCTGATTGTTCCGGGCGGCGTGGTGGCCACCAACGTTGGGCCTGCCATTGAATCTACCCGCGCGCTCATCACCAATGCGCATCAGGCGTGGCGTTGGGACGATAACAACCCCGACCACCTGTTCGCGCTGCGCGGCGTCGATAAAATGCCGGCATTTCCGTTCCGCGACGACACCCGCCTGCTGTGGTCAGCGATCAAATCCTTCGTCGATAGCTATCTGCGCGTCTACTACCATAACGATCAGGACGTCGCCGCCGATGAGGAGCTACAGGGCTGGATCGGCGAGCTCACCTCCCCGCTGTACGCGGCATTCAAGGGCCTGCGCGGTCTAACCACCGCAAGCGACGGCACTCAGCGAATTGAAAGTCTCGACTACTTGATCGAAATGGTGTCATTGATCATCTACACGGCCGGTCCGCAGCACGCTTCCGTCAACTACGCGCAGTACCCGCTGATGTCGTATACGCCGAGCGTTGCCGGCACCATCTATCACGCGCCACCCACCCGCAGCGACGTGCTAAAGACCATCGACGACTGCCTCGCCTGGTATCCGCCGCTGGATGTCGCGCTCTACACCTTCACCTTCGAGTATCTGCTGAGCAGCGTGCAGTACGACACCTTCGGGCACTACGAACACAACCCGCGCGATGCGTATCACACCGATCCCCGCGTGCAGCCGCTGGTCGCTGATTTGCACGATGCCTTGGCGTTGATTGAGATCGAGATTCGCAAGCGCAATACGACACGACCGATCGCCTACCCGTTCCAGCTGCCGTCGATGATTCCAAACAGCATCAGTATTTAATCGCCGACCGTTTCTGCGCAGCGGGCAGTGCAGTACTGCCCGCTGCTGCGTCGATCAGCAGCTCGCAGTATTGATCCGGCCAGCGGATGTTTGAATTGCTGGATTTGTACTGGATGGCAATTCGAAGAGCAGCAACGTCGACCAAACCCGTTCGTGCTGAGCCAGTCGAAGCACCCTTCGACACGCTCAGCGCGAACAACTTGTTTCGGAACGTTCAAGCATAGCTTGGCCGAATAAATCGTCATCGCCTGATCCGCTAGAAACGGTGTTGCGATCAACGCGACAGTAACAAGCGCAGCGCCCGACCGAACAGCTGCGGCTGGGCACGAGACATCCCACACAGGCTGTGCCCCATGTCGGAACCTAAAGCAGAGTCTTCCCTATTCCACAGCGCGATCTGCGTGCCAGCCGCGGTGCCTAACATCCAGCCACAGGCTATAGGCCGCGGTGAATGCCGGAAACAGATTTTGCACGACGCCCACCGCATCCTGCTTTTGAGAAAAAATAAAATAGCTCAAGGTCATCGCGCTACCGGCCAAACTCATGTACCAAAACAGGCGTGGAATGACCGGCCTGCCTTGCTTGCGCGACGCGAGGAACTGCACCAGCCAGCGGCCACCAAACATCAGCGCGCCAGTTAGGCCAATTAGCTTCCATGGCGACAGGTGCATGCCGGTCCAGTCCAGCCAAGGAATTGCTGCATTCATCATCTCGCCCATGGCGATATCACTCCGGTTGTGGCGCACGCGCAGCCTGCGACGGCGACCCTACTGTTGCCCTGGCCAAAATACGCTTGAACTCTGCGGAATCAGCCCGCTCGCCCTGAGCCTGTCGAAGGGTGCTTCGTCAGGCTCAGGGCGAGCGGGCTTCGACTAACTTTCTGCTGTGTGAAACACCATCCACTGCAAATCTAGCAATACAAACATCGGCTGGCCGGATCAATAAGATTGATAGACAGTTTGCCGTGACGCGCTGCGCGCGAATGCTCGCTGCGAAAACTTTGCAAGACGCGCGCATGGCAGATGCGCTGAGCAGGCTTCGCTTCGACCGCTGAGTCAAGTCAGCGAGAACTCAAAACTGCCAGGTCACATCTACGCCGAGCTGACGACCTTCGCCGCGGTTGTCTTGCACTAGACCTAAGAAATTGATCAGGTCAAAGCGCAGACTGCTGTAGCCATGATCGGTGAGATTTTTGCCCCACAGGGCGGCTACCCAGTCGCCCTGTTCAAACGCGATACGGCCCTTCCATAGCGTGTGCCCTGCCTGACGGGTGAAGGGATTCTGGTTCTGATCGAAAAAATACTCCGACTGATAGTTGCCGTTGAGCTGAAACAGCAGCTCGCCGCTGCCGGCCGACACGCGGTAGTCCGCAAACGCGTTGAGGTCCCATTTCGGCGTGAACGGCAAACGATTGCCGCGCACTACATCGCCGCTGGCCACGGTAAATGACGTGAGTTCCGCCTTCGGCATCCAGCCAATACCAAGGCGCGCTTCAAACGCCTGGGTCGGTCGCCAGCTCAGCTCGAGCTCAGTCCCGAACAGGCGTGATTCGCCGACGTT
>JBBSIY010000368.1:0-3523 GCA_038257785.1 Lysobacterales bacterium | reverse complement strand
TCGCCATCGCTCTCTCTCACGGCGGCTTCACGGGCCCCCATTTCTTCGAGACGGTTACTAACCAGAGTCGGGCCGCGTCGCCCCGGATCGTCGCAATTGCGTATTGCCAGGGTACACCGCTACGCAACGAAATCGAGGCACGCGACGCCTCGGCCTTAGCGCAGGCTACGGACATCGCCACTACCGCTATCGGCCAACGCTTTGGTGTGAACCAAGTCACCGGGAAAATTCAAGCCATTGTGATTTCCGCCACCCGCAGTACGTAGAACGAGTACGGCGTAACCGCTGGCTCAGGCGGGGCCGACGGCAGGACTTCGCCGCACGCCTATCTCGCGCGCTGAACAACTGCTTTGACTTTCGGCGTGATTCCGATTTGGGCACATTGTGTGAATTCGCAGGGGCTGTTCGACCGTCAGCTACCTGCCACCAGTTGCCTCCCGCCGGGAAAAATCGATGGCGCGACAGTGGCCGTCAGGTTTGCTGCGGCTGCGCCTTTCGTTTCGGTGACCTGTTTGCCCCGATACGGCCAACGGCAACTGCTTCGGTATGAGCACGACAGTTGGTAGTCGTGTGCCGTATTGCCGCATCGGCCAGCGTGTACCCAACTCCATGGGACATCTGTCACGGCCTCCGCGTTATTGCGAACGCAGGGGTTTGTAACCAGCGCTTTCAGCCCTGCCCGGTCGAAGTAGGCCACTGCCATGCGTCAAATCGAATCTCACGGCCCGAAGCTAAAGTTATTCAGAGCGTCCGGAGGCACCGTGATGCCTATCGTCTGGACCGCAAAGCCAGGTGCGCTTGCCTCCAGTCTGTAAATGCCGGTAGCAGTCGCATCGCTGGCGAATACGAATGTGGTGGCACCTGCTGCGTATGCCAGCTTGGTCGGTGCGCTGGCAGGCAGCGTCATGCCGTAGACACCCGATATCGAGTTGGCCGCGCTGTAGCCGACCTCGACGGTCGGCCCGCCCGCAAACCGCTGCGTTGCGCGTACCGCCGCTTGGGTGTCTGCCGGACTACCGTTCACAGTGATCGTGCCCGACGCGATCGCGCTCAGATTCGAGGTCGACGTATTGATGCGAACCGCATCGCTGCCAATGACGGTGGACGTGGTTTCGGCGACTGGCACACCTGTCATGACAGCATTGACGCGTCCGCTGGCCGTGATCACCAAGTCGTAGGTGCCAACCGGCACGGGATAGAGTTCAAATCGACCCGTGGCGTCGGCCGGCGTCGCGCGCACGGGCTCGCCGCCAAGCTGAGCCGAAACCGTAGCGCCAGCGGTGACCAGCGACGGATCCACGAAACCGACGATGCGCTGGCCAGCAGTGGAAAGGATCGGGATCACCGACAGCACCGGTTTGAGCAAATATTTGCCGGAGTTACCAGCTTTCACGAAGGATTTGCAGGCGTCGAAATCAATCGCGAAGTCGGCCACTTGTCCCGCTGGCACGGCGAGATTGACATTCATCTTCAGGCCGCTTTGCTGTCCGCTTGGCGTGGTCAGCGCCGTGGGCTGCCCGCCGGTTGGCGTAAGAGCGTTGGCCATTGGGTTCGCCGGCGTATTAGCGGCCAGCACAAGTCGCATCTGGGTGTAGCTGCCGGCCGGCAGTTCAGTTTGACCAAGTGGCAGCAGAGTTCCATTGTTCAAAGACAGTAGGTCTACACGCTGTGGCTTCGCAAGGACCACCACCGACCAACCAGCGTCGTTATCGCCAGCCGAACCGCTCTGGTGCACACGGACCTTCTCGACCGTGACGAATACGCTGTCATAGCCGCAGGCCGGTGCGTCGGTCAACGACAGTCGCATCTTGCCCGTGCCGGAAGTGCCGGTGTTGTCGCTGCCACCGCCACCGCAAGCAGCCAACAAGGCTGCCGCGGCTAGGGCGGCGCCGGCCAATGGTAGAAAACGAAATTGATATCGATTCATGATCTGATTATCCGATTGCGAGGGAGGCATCATTGCCATGCAAGGCGCCAAAGGTAACCCGCAAACCTCAAAGTGCATGTAGGACGATACCGGCGGGAACATCGGATGACGACCTTAGCCCCGCAGCCAAGCGTTTCCTCCATGATCGTCGCGATAGCCGGCATGGAGGGGCAGGTGCACATCGGTGACCAGATGCGCGGCGTACCACACCGCGGCCAGCCGCTTGTCGTCGGCTGCTTCGGACGCCAGGACCTAAGGTCAGCAATGCTGCAGGGCTGATCGTAGGGCTTCTGACTGCTGCGCCCTCGATGATCAACGCGCGGTGAAAAGATCAACATCACGGTACAAAGCCCGAACGCCAGGCTTGGGTGAATCGACGGTACAAACGCCCACATCCCATGCGGGGAGCCGTCCTACATCACTGTTTAGTTAACGGTGCGAAGATTTGTGTCAGGGCTATTTCGGCCCAGAGGACACGCCATGGCTTTTATCTCTCACACTCATCGCATAGTAGCTTTGGCGATCACATCGCTTCTTGTCGCTGGACCAGTATTTTCAAAGGGTAAAGGAGAAGACGACGGCGACAATGGAAAAAGCAATCGCGCGCATTCGCAAAAGCTTGAGGCTAAGCAGGACAAGCAAGAAGCAAAAGATTACAAAAGGGCCGACAAGCGCGAACGAAAAGAGATTCAGCCCGGCACCTATTTCAATGACCAGCAGCGAATCGTAGTCCGCGAGTACTACGTACAAAACTACTCAAATAGTAAAAAGTGCCCGCCGGGTTTAGCTAAAAAGAATAATGGCTGCATGCCCCCTGGCCAGGTCCGCAACTGGGCGGTTGGACAACCAGTACCAAGAGGCGTCACAGTCTATACCGTACCTCAGCCGGTGATCGTGCAACTACCACCTGCTCCCTTTGGTTACCGCTATGCCCGCATCGGCGGCGACATCATATTGGTGCACCAGCAAAGCAATCTTATCGTGGACATCATTCAAGTCTTACTCGGTGGCTGATGCATCGAATGCTATCCGTGCGGGGTTTGCTGGCACCTGCATTTGCCACTTGAGACATAAGACCTATTCCGCGCGCATGGCCGAGGCTGAGAGCTTCATCAACCACGGAATGAGCAGTCAGTTGTGCGCAGCTTAAAAGTGATTTGTCAGTTTTGGGGAGCGCCCGCTCCCTGCCATTTCTAGCCGCGCGCCCAGAATAACCGACAGCACGACCGTGGCCATCGTGTTTGCTGCGATTGCTGGCCTTCGACTACTCTGAGTCGTTTCACACATTCGGAAATGACGTAACGTTTCCGACCGGCCGCTTGATGGCGTCCCGTTGCAATAAGCCAGCCGCCCGAACTGCCGTGGCTCAGCCGGTGTTCGGCCAAGCCAAAACTCCCAGTCGCACCACACCCGTGCGGGCGAGCCCGTCCAAGTGGACCCCAAAACATGATATTTGAGAATCTTATTCCCACAACTATTGCGCCGGTTGCGTTTGCGTCCGAAATGAATCGCAACGCGCGTGAACATCAGGTCGCTGTCACTGCAGTTATTCCATCCGGGCGCATCGGCATCACGGAAGTCGTGGCCGGCGCGGCG
>JBBSIY010000367.1:0-3540 GCA_038257785.1 Lysobacterales bacterium | reverse complement strand
GAGGTGGCACTGACCAAGGTGGCATACGCCACGTTTGCGGGCGACTGCTTTTGGTGCATGGAGGGACCATTTGATGCCTTGGACGGCGTCATCTCAACGACCGCTGGCTATGCCGGCGGCGCCGAAAAGTCGCCCACGTATGAGTCGGTATCAAGCGGTCGCACCAGTCACGCAGAAGTGGTGCAGGTGGCCTACAACCCCGACAAAATCAGCTTTGAAAAACTTGTCGATGTTTTTTGGCTCAACGTTGATCCGTTTGCCGTCAATCGTCAGTTTTGCGACGGCGGACCGCAGTATCGTAGCGCTGTTTTTTACGCTGACGAGGCGCAGCGTGCGGTTGCAGAGGCGAGCAAGCTGGCGGTGGAAAAACGCTTTGGAAAGGCCGTCGCCACGCAAATCGCCCCGTTGAGCGGCAGCTTCACCGCCGCCGAGGAGTACCACCAAGACTACTATCTGAAAAATCCGTTGCGCTACCGCTACTACCGCAACGGCTGCGGGCGCGACAGTCGGCTGGAAGCCATTTGGGGCGACGACGCCAAGCACTAGTTGCCATCAATACTTCACGTTTGAATCACTAGCCGGCACGTATCTTCACGTCTGTGATTCACAAATGGAGTTCGCTATGAAAGCCCGTGAAGAGTCCAACGGTTTGATCCTCATCGTTGAAGACAACCGCAATATTTCGGAAATGGTAGGCGAGTATTTGGAGCGTCGCGGGTTCGGCGTCGACTACGCTGGCGACGGTGTGGACGGCCTGCGGCTGGCCGTCGAGAACAGCTACGACGTCATTATTCTTGACCTCATGCTGCCGCGCATGGACGGGCTTGAGGTATGTCGTCGCATGCGGCAAGAGGCCAAGACTGCGACGCCTGTTCTGATGCTGACGGCGCGCGACACCTTGGACGACAAGATTCGCGGTTTAGAAGCGGGCGGCGATGACTATCTCGTAAAGCCATTCGCAATTCAGGAGCTAGAGGCGCGCGTGCGGGCGCTGATCCGTCGCGATCGTCGTCAAGTGAGCAGCGAAGTTCTGACCGTCGGTGATCTTCAGCTCGATACTTCAACCCTGCGTTTGACGCGTGCGGGTCGCGATCTTCAGCTGTCGCCGATTGGCTTAAAGCTGTTAACAATTTTGATGCGCGAATCTCCGCGTGTGGTGAGTCGTCGCGATATCGAGCGCGAGATTTGGAGCGATTCGCTGCCGGACTCCGACACCTTGCGCAGTCATCTTTATAACTTGCGCAAAGTCATCGACAAGCCGTTTCAGGCGCCGCTGCTGCATACCATTCATAGCGCTGGCTACCGTCTTGCCGAGCTCGATTCCGAGCCCGCGCAGAAGAGCGCCTGAGCTACAGGTCGTCTTGCACATGTTGCTTTCGTTCTGCCTAGATGAGTGCGTCGGTCAGCCAGAAAGTGTGCGGCTGTGAGTACTGCGAGCGGCCTGCGGCGTAAAATTTGGATCGCCTTCATCCTGCAGGTGGCGGCGATCAGTTTCGCCACACTGCTAGGCGTCTACGGGGCATCGGCCGTACTCAAGGATGTCCTGATTCAGCGCGCGCTGACCAATGAGGCAGCGCACTACTGGACCCAGCGCGAAATCGATCCCGCGCTAGGTTTGCCAAATACCTACAACATGCGCGGCTATCTTGTAGCCGATGGCGTCAACGAAGCTGACGCTGATCTTCCAGCCAGACTGCGAGGCCTCACGCTGGGATATCACACGCTGCCGCGCATGGACGGCGGGTCGTTAGTGCTGGTGGAGCGACACGCGCCGGGTACCCTATATCTCGTTTTCGACCAGCAGCAGGTTGAAGCTCTCGCGTTCTACTTTGGCGCGGTGCCGTTAGTGTTCGTGCTGGTGGTGATCTATGTGATCGCATGGATCACCTACCGCGTAAGCCGGCGCGCGGTGTCGCCGCTGATCTGGCTGGCCGGCGTGGTGCAGACTTGGGATCCTAAAAAGCCCGAAATTGACCATCTGACGCCCGATGCGCTGCCAGCCGATGTTGAGGGCGAGGTGCTCGTGCTGGCGAACGCACTGCACGCCTTTGGCAGCCGCATCGGACAGTTTGTTGAGCGCGAACGAAACTTTACGCGGGATGCAAGCCACGAGCTGCGCACGCCGCTAACGGTGGTGCGGATGGCCTGTGATTTGCTACTGACCGACGGCGAGCTTGAAAACCACGCCGTGCGCTCGGTTAACCGCATTAAAAGCGCTGCCCGCGACATGGAGGCGCTCATTGAGTCGTTTCTGATTCTGGCCCGCGAAGGCGACACGGGCCTGCCGGAAGAAGATTTCTTGGTCAATGAAATCGTCCGCGATGAGGTCGACAAACTGCGTCCGCTGGTCGAAGGGCGGCCGGTGGAGCTGATCGTGGAAGAGCCCATGATGTTTGCTCTGCACGGGCCATCGCGCGCGCTGGCGGTCATTCTGTCGAATCTGCTTCGCAACGCCTGCCTCTACACTGAGCAAGGCCAGATTGTGGTGCGCATCGAAGCGGACTGCGTGACGATTTCCGATACTGGACCGGGTATGAGCGCAGAAGAATTGGCGCGCATTTTTGAGCCCTTCTTCCGTGGCGGCGATCGTCGTCGCGATGGCCATGGTATTGGGCTGACCATCGTGCAGCGCTTGAGCGAACGCTTCGGTTGGCCGGTGGAGTTCGATAGCACGTTAGGTGTGGGCACCCGCGCCACCGTTAGGTTTCCGCATCCGCAGCCGGTTGACGCCTGACGCCGATTGGCACTCGCCGGCATACTTGGTCACTTCGCCGATCAGAGTGCCGTTCATGAACTTACTTATCCGCGCCTGTTGCGCAACGCTGGGCACGCTGATTTGCGCATGGCCTGCGCTAGCGCAACAGGGTGAAACGTCTATCGCAGCCGACTACGTGTTGGTCATTCATGGCGGCGCTGGCACGCTTTCACGGGCGGAGATTGATGCGGAAAAAGAAAAGTCTATTCGCGCCGCGTTGGACGCCGCGCTCGATGCTGGCGGCAAGGTGTTGGCGAGCAATGGAAGCAGTCTTGATGCGGTAACAGCAGCGCTGTTAGTGCTTGAGGATTCTCCGCACTTCAATGCGGGAAAAGGTGCCGTGTTTACTGCGGAAGGTCGTAATGAGCTAGACGCGGCCATCATGAACGGCAGCGATCGGCGGGCCGGCGCGGTCGCTGGCGTGCGCGAGATTCGTAATCCAATCTTGCTTGCGCGTGCCGTGATGGAGCGCTCGCCGCACGTGATGCTGGCGGGCGAAGGCGCGCAGCAGTTTGCCGACAGTGTTGGCATCAAACGCGTCGATCCCAGTTACTTCCGTACCGATGCGCGCTGGGAAGCGTTGCAGCGCGCCAAAGCGGCCGAAGCCGCTGCGGCTAACATTCCGAGGGCGACCTATTTCGGTACGGTTGGCGCGGTAGCGCTTGATCGCCAAGGTCACCTTGCTGCGGCAACATCGACCGGCGGCATGACCAACAAGCGCTGGGGTAGGGTGGGTGATGCACCGATCATTGGCGCGGGCACCTGGGCCGATTCTGGCTGCGCGG
>JBBSIY010000366.1:0-3546 GCA_038257785.1 Lysobacterales bacterium | reverse complement strand
AGTGCTAACTGACCAGTCGCATCACGTCAGAACAGCGCTCCAATAAGCGCCAGGGAATTCCCGCTCTGCGAGGGCCAAGATCGATTTCCAACGGCCGAGATGGGTCGGATTGCGCCCCTGTATCAGGGCGCCTAACCACTGACCGCCTCCGCAAAACTGGGGGGCGATTCACTCGGCCAAGCCGGCCACTGATAAGACAACGCCCAGTGCGAGGCCCGGGTCCAGGCGGTTCAACTGTCAGAAATGGACTTGCTCGCAGGCCCGGCTTTGCCCTATCCATCGTGTCGCATGCGCTGGTTGTGCAATGAAAAGCTGAGGCGATAACGTCAAAGGTGCGCACTTTCCTGTGCGGCGATTGCCCCCGTCGTAAACCGTGCACCGAGGATAGGAGCCGAGGCGTCGTCACACTCGTAAATCCGGATTTCTGCTTCCGCTGATTCGCCAAGCAATGCCAGCACGGTGGCGGTTTCATGGCCTTTCAGAGGGTCGAGCTCCTCTCCCACAAACAAGGGTGGGGTTGCCGTTGACAACGGTTTGACGCGCACCACGTAGTGATTGGTGCAGAAGCCGTCTTTCTCCGTGCGCTCACGCAACTCGACAGTCTCAATGCTGACTTCCACCGGCTGGGTCCTGACCAATCCGCGGACCTGCTCTGGCAAAGTATCCACTCCGCCAATCGGCTTTTTTTCATCGCCCTCGCGTAGCAGGAACATGCCGTAGCTCTGGTTGCGAGGCTCGTAGCCGTGATTGATCGCGGTAGCAAAGGCGGGCAATCGATCCGGCGCGATCATGTACTGCCGTTCGCCCCACGTCACCGCCAGCAACTCGCTGGGAAAGCCGATTCCGGATGGGTCATTCGGTGCCACGTAGTTCATTCGGATCAAACCATCAGCATTTTGCTGAAGCGAACCGTGATTGGCTTCATACAGGCCCAGGCAGCCCGACCATGTGGCGACTGCACCGGCGTCCGGAGCCAGTGAGAGTCGAATGTTTGCACCGAGACCGTCACCTTCGTAGTAATGGCCCGCCCAAGAATTGGAGGTGTTGGCAACGAGGCTCGCTTTTATCGACTGCTCTCGATCATCGAAGCCGGCAGGCACGCTGTCGTGCTCAGCTTCCAGCGACTGTGTTGGCGAAGCGTCGGGCTGCAAGGGCGGCTCACCGGGCAGGGAAGCGGCCAAGGCACTTGCTGTAAGCACCGACAGCACCGCCGCGAAGACGTTGATATTTCGCCAGCGAATTGCAACTCGACTGCTCATGGTGGGCTGTATCCCAACGACGGATTAGATTTAATGTTGCATGAGACCACACGAACGACACTTCGCATGACGCATGAAAAACAAAGGGTGTTCGATGGCCAATCCGGCTCATCCACCGAAGAAGGCGCGCAGCGTGGCGACGGCGTGATCGATGCCGGCATCGTCGACGTCGAGGTGGGTCACCATGCGGATGCTCGGCAGGTAGCCGATAGTCATGTGCAGCCCGGCCGCCTCGATGTGGCCGCGGAACGTGGCCAGGCGCTCCACTGGCACGTCGATGAACACCATGTTGGTGTGCTGGCCGACGACCGTGAGGCCGGGCAGGTCGCGCAGCCCCGCGGCGAGGCGCGCGGCGCGCGCGTGGTCGTCGACCAGCCGCTCCACGTGGTGGTCGAGGGCGTGCAGGCAGGCGGCAGCCAGCATGCCGGCCTGGCGCCAGCCGCCGCCGGCGACCTTGCGCCAGCGCCTGGCGATCTCGATGAAATCCGCGCTGCCCAGCAGCACGGAGCCGACCGGCGCGCCCAGCCCCTTGGAGAAGCACACCGAGACGCTGTCGAAATGCCGCGCGATCTCCCGCGCCGGCACATCGCAGGCGACCGCGGCATTGAACAAGCGCGCGCCGTCCAGGTGCAGCGCCAGACCGTGGGCGTCGCACAGTGCGCGCGCCGCGGACAGATAGCCGAGCGGCAGCGGCCGGCCGTGCCAGGTGTTCTCGAGGCACAGCAGCCGGCTGCGCGCGAAGTGCGCATCAAGCGGCTTGATCGCCCTCGCGACCATCTGCAGCGGCAAGGTGCCGTCCGAGGCCTGCACGATCGGCTGCGGCTGGATCGAGCCCAACACCGCGCCGCCGCCGCCCTCGTACTTGAAGGTGTGGGCCTCCATGCCGACCAGATACTCGTCGCCGCGCGCGCAGTGCGCCATCAGCGCCGCCAGGTTGGCCTGTGTGCCGCTGGGCGCGAACATACCCGCCTCGAAGCCGAGCTCGGCAGCCAGCCGCGACTGCAGCGCGTTGACAGTCGGATCCTCGCCGTAAACGTCGTCGCCGACCTCGGCGCGCAACATCGCCTCGCGCATCGCGGCGGTCGGGCGGGTGACAGTGTCGGAGCGCAGATCGATGCGAGGCATGGCGGCGACGGTGGGTGGTTCCGGGCATGGTAGCCAGATCGATCGGTGACCGCGAAACGATGGGAACGGCTTAACCGCAATGGGCCGTCAGCTGGTGTGCCAGGAGCGTGAACGAATGTCCGCTCTGCGCTGGCCCAAATCGATTTCGACCGGCCGATTCTTGCCGGTCATTATGGAGCCGGTCCTGGGCAACTCTGGCGGCGAAGCTGGTCAGTTCCTCTGGCGAAGATGGTCAATGCTGTTGGCAAACGATGATCAGTTCATTGGCAATACGCAACAGGATCGCACTGGCAAAAGTTGGGACCAGATCTGGCTGCGCGCCCGTGCTCGGGCGCTTGCCTACGCTGCATGGCTGTTGCCATGCAGTGGCAGAGCGTTCTTAAGACGAGAACCTAAAAGCGCCTTGTCACCACATCAGCACGTAATGGAGGCGCATGAGGACCGCATGTAATGGTTGGCGGTTGTAGCAGCGCAACTTGAGCCGAGCGCGCGCATAGCGCCAATCGTCGGCAATGGCTTCGACACGAATGCCGGCAAACAAAAACGGCGGCCAGATGTTGAACAGGCGGCGAAGCGAGCGAGCTTTCATCTGTGATTTTTTTGCGCCTAGGCAAATAGCGGGAAACAATCTCTATCCTATAGGCATGACTCACGATGCTGGCGAGCGCTGCGCCAACTGCCGAACGCTGCTGCTCGGCGAATGGTGCCACGCCTGCGGCCAGCGTCGGGTCGAGCCAGATGCTCGCCGCCTGCGGGTTTTGCTAGGCGAGTCGCTGGCCGCGCTGACCGATCTCGATGGTCGGTTTTGGCGCAGCGTAGGCGCTCTGATGTTCAAGCCGGGGCGCCTGTCGCGCCAATGGCTGGAGGGTCATCGGCAGCCGTGGATGCCGCCGATGGCGCTGTTTCTGCTGGCGAGCCTCCTGTACTTCATCGCGCCAGGCCTTAGTGATTTTGAACTACCGTTTGTCGATCACGTGACGGGCGATCTGCGTGTGCAATTGGTGCAGCAGCCAGAGCGTCTAACGCCTGAAGCCCGCGCGCGTCTGGCGGCTGCGAGTGGCCAGAAGCACAGCCCGTGGACGGCCGCGTGGGTCGAGCGCAAGGTGGCAGATCGCGATGCGTCGGCGCGTTCGCGCAATCCTGATGCGCACTACACGGTGGT
>JBBSIY010000365.1:0-3567 GCA_038257785.1 Lysobacterales bacterium | reverse complement strand
GGCAGTGCTTCCAGTCGATCAAAATCGACGCAGATCAAGTCGGCCGATTTGCCGACTTCAATTGACCCGATCTCGCGCTCAAAGCCCATTGCCTGCGCCGCGCCCAAGGTCGCCATCCGCAGCGCAGCAGGCGCATCCAGCGCGGACGCGTTGCGGGCGACGCCCTTAGCCAGCAGCGCCGCGGTGCGCAACTCGCCAAACATATCGAGATCGTTGTTCGATGCGCAGCCGTCGGTGCCCAATGCCAAATTGACGCCCGCAACACGCAGCGCTTCCAACGGACAAAATCCCGAGGCCAATTTCAGATTGGATTCCGGACAGTGCGCCACCGATACGCCGCGCTCGGCGCACAGCGCAATTTCGGCCTCAGTGAGGTCGGTCATATGCACCGCCGTCAGACGGTCATTTAGCACGCCAAGTCGATCCAGCCGGGCGATCTGCCGCATGCCGTGATCGCGCATCGCATCGACGTTCTCTTGCGCCCCTTCATGCACGTGGCAATGCACCGGTAGATCGAGCTGATCGGCCAACATGCCGATACGCTCGAAGCTGGCATCGCTGACCGTGTAGGGAGCATGCGGCGCAAAGCAGGTGCGCACCAGTGAATGGCTGCGCCAGTTATCGTGGACTTCGAGCGCCTTGTCGAAATACTCGTCCTGCGAGCTGGCCCAAGCGGTCGGGAACTCGATCACCGGCAGCCCGACGCGGGCGCGAAAGCCGAGTCGCGCGTAGGTCGCCGCCTGCACGTCGGGACAGAGGTAATTTTCGTTGGCGCAGGTGGTACCGCCGCGCAGCATCTCAGCGACGGCGAGTTCCACGCCATCGGCCACAAACTCCGGCCCGATGACGGCCGCCTCCATCGGCCAGATGTGCTTAGTCAGCCATTCCTGCAGCGGCAGATCGTCGGCAATCCCGCGCAGCAAAATCATCGGATTGTGGCAGTGCGCGTTGATCAGCCCCGGCATCAGCACGCAGCGCGGCCGGCGCACCCGCTCACGCGCATCGAAGCGCGCCAGCATCTCGGCACGCGAGCCAAGCGCCACGATGCGGCCAGCGGTGATCGCCACTGCGTGATCGATCAGGACGGTGGCATGCGGCTCGATCGGGATAACCCAGCCGGCTTCAATCAGCAGGTCGCAGGTTTCCGGCGCGGCGCAGGCGGTCATGCTGAATCTCGTGCGTTTTGACTATTTGACGCGAGAAAAATACTCACCGGTCCGCGTATCCACCTTAACCATTTCATCTTGACCAACGAATAGCGGCACGCGCACCACGGCGCCTGTTTCCAACTTGGCCGGCTTGCCGCCGCCGCCGGAAGTATCGCCGCGCACGCCGGGGTCCGTCTCAACGATTTTTAGTTCGACAAAGTTAGGGGGCGTCACCGCCAACGGCATGCCGTTAAAGAGAGTCACCACACAGGTTTCTTCGCCTTTCAGCCACTGAGCGGCGTCGCCCATCACGTTCTTGTCGGCGGTGTGCTGCTCGAACGTATCCGGCTGCATGAAATGCCAGAACTCCCCGTCCGCATAGAGATACTGCATGTCGGTATCCATCACGTCGGCACCATCGACCGTGTCGGTCGACTTCATCGTTAGCTCAACCACGCGACCGGTCTTGATGTTGCGGTATTTGACGCGGGGGAAGGCTTGACCCTTGCCCGGCTTGATGAAGTCGGTGTCAACGATGACGCAGGGATGGCCGTCAACCAGAATCTTCAGACCGTTCTTGACGTCGTTCATGCCATAGCTAGCCATTGGGGCTCCTGTGGGGTGCAGGCTCGCGATCCGCGAGCGACTACACTCTCCGGTTGATTGAAAGTTCGGATGGGGGCAACCGGAGATGTCCGGCGATGCGCAAATGATACCTGTAGACACGCTTTCGGCCCATAGCGGTCCTTTGCCCAATGAGGACTGGCGGCGACTTTGGCGTGATTCCGTGCGCGATCCGCGCATCCTGCTGTCGATGCTGGGGCTAGGTGACCTGGCAGACCGCCTGCCGCTCAACGACGCCGGGTTTCCGCTGCGCGTGCCGCGTGGGTTTGTTGCAAAAATGCGGCACGGCGACGCCAACGACCCCCTGCTGCGGCAGGTGCTACCGCTCGACGATGAGCTGCGTATCCATCCTGGATTTGTTGACGACGCGGTTGGCGATCTGGACCGCCGCATCGCACCCGGCGTGTTGCACAAATACGCGGGCCGCGCGCTGCTGGTCACAACCGGCAGCTGCGCCGTGCACTGTCGCTACTGTTTTCGTCGCCACTTTCCGTACTCGGACGAAACCGCCGCTGCCAGCGGCTGGCGCGAAGCGGCACATGCCATCGCCGCTGATCCGAGCATTGATGAGGTCATCCTCAGCGGTGGCGATCCGCTGTCGCTGTCAACGCCTAAGCTTGCAGAGCTGACGGCGTTGCTGAACGGAATTGGTCAATTGCGGCGCTTGCGCATCCACACGCGCCTGCCAGTGGTGCTGCCCGAACGCGTCGATCTACCTCTGCTCGCATGGCTGCGGTCGCTTCCGTGGCAGAAGGTCATGGTGATTCACGCCAATCACGCCAACGAGTTCGACGCGGGCGTCGATGACGCACTTGATCGACTGCGCGGCAGCGGTGTGACCCTGCTCAATCAGGCCGTGCTGCTGCGCGGCGTTAACGACAGCGTTGACGCACTGGCCGCGCTTAGCGAGCGCGGGTTTGCCGCCGGCGTTCTGCCCTACTACGTGCATCAGCTGGATCGCGTCACCGGAAGCGCGCACTTCGAGGTCGATGACGCGCGTGCGCTGCAGCTGGTGGCGGCTCTACGTGATCGGCTTCCGGGCTATTTGGTTCCCCGTCTAGTTCGTGAAGTCGCAGGTCACATGGCTAAACAACCGCTGTGACAGCGCCTGCCAAGCGCTTGGCGATGGCAACGCTTCATGTGAGACTGCGCATCCAACCGTATCAACCCGAGCCTAGATGACACCGAAGGACTCCGTGCTGCGTCTCGCTCTTGTAGAAGATCGACTGGAAGACGCCGAACTCATTATCAGCCACCTGCGCAACGGCGGCTTGGCCGTGCGCCCCGAACGCATCGAATCTGAGGCGCAGCTACAAGCCGTGCTGGATGGCCCGCCGATCGATATGGTTGCCGCATCCATGCAGGGTGCCACCATTGCCTTCGGTCGCGTGGCCGAGCTGGTGCACGCCAGCGGCACGGATATTCCTCTGCTCGCGGTTGCCGCAGAGTTCAGCGAAGCCGCGCTGATCGAGGCGCTAAAGACAGGTGCTTCACGCATCGTGCCGCGCGGCAATTCCAGCCTGCTGCAATCGATCGTGCGCAGCGAGTTTTCCGCGCTCGAGATGCGCCGCGCAACACGCAGCTTGCAAGCCGCCCTACGCGAGTCTGAGCGACGCTGCGATTCGCTGATTGACTCTTCCCGCGACCCTATCGCCTACATCCACGAAGGCATGCACATCCGCGCCAATCAGGCGTATTTAGAGATGTTTGGCTTCGAGTCGTTTGAGGATATTGAAGGCTTGTCAGTGCTGGATCTGATTGCCGGCAAAGACGCCGCAGATTTCAAGCTGCTTTT
>JBBSIY010000364.1:0-3596 GCA_038257785.1 Lysobacterales bacterium | reverse complement strand
GACCACGCAGTAGAAACTGTTGGTGTAGTCGTTGCGCTCAAACACGGGCTGTCCCGCTTTAGGCGTACGAATGTCCGAATCGAGCATGAACTCGCGCAGCTGCAGCGGGGTGATGTGCGACAGCAGCCGCACGTTGTCCTGAATGCGCTTCAACGCGGCTTCAACGCTGCTGAAGCCCGGCATGTTGGTGAACTTGGCACGGAGCAGCGGTTCGTCTGCAGGCTCGACTTTCTCGCCGAGGATGTACTCAACAACCTCATAGCCTTGGTTCATCGCCTGCTTGATCAGCGGATAGCCGCCAAGCGCGCCGACAATGTATAGGCCTGGCACATTCGACTCGTATTGCGAGCTGATGGCGGGCACTGAGGCGGGGTCTTTGTTCGGAAATGTCACGCCGCAGCTTTCTACAAAGCCACGCGGCGCGGTGGCGCCAAGCCGACCGATGATCCGATCAACCATGATTTGCGCACGACCCTTTGGCGTCGAAAGCGTAAGGCGCCCCGGTTTACGACCGACGCTGAGCGCCTCAACTTTTTCCGGCCCGGCACCGTAGAAGCACTGAACGCTGCCGTCCTCAATGGCCTTCAATATGCCGTCGAGGTTGCCCTGTTTGGCGCGTGCGAATTCGTCGCGGCGATTGATGATGATGACTTCGTTCTGCTTGGCAAGCGCAACGGCGTTCTCAATCGCGGCGTCGCCAGCGCCAATGACGACGATCGTTTCACCCGAGTATTCATCCGGGTCATCGAGCTGGTACTGCACGAACGGCAGATCTTCGCCGGGCACACCCAGCTTGCGGATGTTGCCCTGCAGGCCGATGCCCATAACGACGGTGTCGGCTTCGACCGAGCCGCCGGCAAAGCCGATCACAAAGTGTCCCTGCGGCTGCTTTTTGATCGAGGTAACTTCGGTATTGCGGCGGATGTTGATTTTTAGCCGCTCGGCACCGTCATCCCACGCGCCCAGTATTTCTTCACGGCTGCCCGCTTTGAACGGCACGGGCGAGCGCAGCGGCAAGATGCCGGGCTCATCCATCACGTGCTTGCCCTTTTGATAGCGGTAGATGGTGTTGGAAAGGTTGGCTTCGGCTTCTATAAGAATGTGCGGAATGCCGCGCTCCGCCGCGCGCGCAGCTGCTGAAAGACCGCCAGGCCCTGAACCTACGACCGCTATGCGATAGCGCTCCGCCATCCTGCGCACTCCCCGTTTGTGTCCCCGCGCCGATGATAGCAGCGGCCATCACGCTTCCATAACCCCAAGCGGCTGCATACGTCTGTGCTCCAAGTCACCATCCTTACGCTGAGACGGCTAAGCTATTGGGTCTGATCAGCTTTGCTGAGCGGACATTGGCACCTTTGAACACGTGCGAATTGCACCCATGCATGTGCTGACATCACCAAAAGTCGAGTTGGAGCGCTTGTAATGACCCAGGAATACCGTCGTCTTGGCGAAGGTCTGCCACCACGCCGAACTCCCGACAGTCGGTCTTTCGCGACCGACCCGAAGCGCGTTAAAGCGTGGGTGTCAGCTCTGCCGCGGGCGAATCAAGCAGTGGCGCACCATCAATTGATTGAAGCGCTGCAAAACATGCGAGAGGTCAAGCTCGATGGCGGGCAGCGACTGGCGGCGCTGGAAGTAATTCGCCCGGCCGTGCTGGAGGCCATCGACCTGCTCGACAGCCAGGCACAGGGCGGCACGTTGCCGCTGCCGCCCGCCAAAGCGCGCACCGTCGCCGAGCTGCGCGTGTTTGAGGACGAGCTGGCGTTTGGCTATCGACTGGCGGCAATCGAACTATGCGCGCCGACGGGCGGCATTCCTTTCTTGAAGAGCGGGAGTGTGGCTCAGGCGCTGGTACGTGCGATCTTCCATCAGTCGCGATTACTCACGCGTTCTTACTTTCTTTATGCGTCGCCGCCCGATTCTTCGTGGAGCACTCTGCATGCGCTTTTCGACTTCGCGCGCAGCGTCAAACTTGAAGATAAGGCGGTCGATGAGCCGGTTGAGGAGCAGCCGCTTTCAGCCGCCCAGCTATATGCGCAGGCCTTGCTGCTCGCACTGTCGAATCCTTTCCGCTTTAGTCAGCGCGAGCAGGCTGAGCTATGGCCTGCGACGCGCGATATGGCGACCAGCATCAGCCTGCACGCGCAGCGAAAAGGCGCGGATCACTTTGCCGTTCCTATCGACGGCGACGGTGGGCCGGGCTACATCGCCGAGGAGCGTGCCGAGGCCGACGGGCGCTTGCTCTGGCTCGACCTCGATGCCGTCCGCCTGCTGCTCGAAACGCCGTTGGCTGGGGCAACATCAGGATCTGTATCCATACGCATGCGCAGCGGGCGCTCGTTGGAGAGCACGGTTGACCTGCTGAGGCGGTTGCGCCAGGGCTGGGGTACCGCCACAGCGCGTGAGTCGACACGGCTCCAAGCGGGCCATCGTTTGCCTTCGGTCATTGGGCTGGGTGGCTTGCACTACTGCCTCGCCGGCGGCGTCGATTTCGAGACGTTTTTGCACCAGACGGGCCTGGCGACGCAAGCGGGCGAGCGTGATCGCGCGTCGTGGGCGCAAGGATTGGGCGAGTCTGCGCGTGCCACGATTGTCACGGTTGAGGTAATGGATCAAAGCTTGGGCGGCTATCGCGTGCGTTGGCACAAAGAGGAAAACGTGCGGGCGCGCGTTGGTGAGGTCGTCGGATTCGCCGCTGACGGCGACGCCGAAAGTAGACGCTGGATGGTCGGCGTTATTCGCTGGCTGCGCTACGGTAAGGACGGCAGCGTGGATGCCGGCATTGCACTTCTGGCGCGCCGCGCGCGGGCGGTGGGCTTACGTGTGCTTGATGGAACCGGTCTGCAACGTTCAGCGATTCGCGCTGTCGAGTATCAGCCCGTGCGCGGCGAGGACGACAGCCAAATCCACCTCATTGTGCCGGCCACATTTGAGACCCTATCGCGGCGCATTGAAGTGGTTCGCAGCGACTCGCCTGACGATTTCGATCTGATCCACGTGGCCAGCGAGAAGTGCAGCCAGCTCGTCGTGCTTGACCATGCAGGTGATTTCATTCTGCTTCAAGCCTCCCGCGAGTCTCTATGAGGGCGCAGGAGAGCAGCGAGACGCTGAACTCGGCGACCACGCAGTCTCGACGCGTCGCTCGCCTAGTAGATATCGGCGGCGTCTTAATGGGCGGTAGCGCGCCGGTGGTGGTGCAGTCGATGACGAACACCGATACCGCAGATGCGGCGGGCACCGCGCGACAGATTGCTGAGCTGGTGCGCGCCGGCTCAGAGCTGGTCAGAATTACGGTGAATAACGCCGAGTCAGCCGCTGCCGTTCCGCATATTCGCGATCGAATCCAGGCGATGGGAGCGTCGGTGCCGCTGATCGGTGATTTTCACTACAACGGCCACCAGCTCCTGCGGGACGAGCCCGCCTGCGCTGAGGCGCTGGCCAAATACCGTATAAATCCCGGCAACGTCGGTTTTGGGCGCAAGCGCGACAGCCAGTTTTCGACCTTGATCGAACACGCGATTCGCTTTGAGAAGCCAGTTCGAATAGGCGTTAACTGGGGCTCGCTTGACCAGTCGCTTGCGCAGGCGCTGATGGAT
>JBBSIY010000363.1:0-3596 GCA_038257785.1 Lysobacterales bacterium | reverse complement strand
TTGGTGAACCCGCTGGTCAGCGCATGACTTACAACCGCCGATGAAGGTTCGCGATGTCTCACGCGGGCTTGCTCTAGCCGCGATTTGGGTACTGGCGCATCCCGCCGTAGCGGCAAGCGACGTTAGCCTGCCGCCGACGGTCTCACAGGGCACGCTGGTTATCGGCCGTGCGCAGCCGAGCGATCAGGTCTCAGTGAGTGGCCGCAATGTGCGCGTCGATGCGCAGGGCCGCTTCGTTTTTGGCGTCGGCCGCGACGAGCGCGGCCCAGCAACAGTTCACCTTACCCACGCCGATGGCAGCAAACAGTCGCTTAGCGTTTCGGTGACACCCCGTGATTGGCAGACCGAGCGCGTAAACGGCGTTCCGCAAAATACCGTTACCCCGCCTCCGGCTATTGCTGAACGCATCGCGCGCGAGCAGGCCGCCGTCGGTAAGGCACGTCTGCGCAACGACGACCGCAGCGACTTCGCCGCTGATTTCAACTGGCCCACTCGCGGCCGCATCAGCGGAAGTTTTGGCAGTCAGCGGATCTATAACGGCGAACCAAGATCGCCGCACAGCGGCGTCGATGTCGCCGCTGCTACGGGCACCGCGCTAACAACACCTGCAGCCGGCATCGTGACATTCGCCGAGCCCGATCTGTATCTCACCGGCGGAACCGTGCTGATTGACCACGGCCACGGCGTTAGCTCGGTGTTTTTACATTTGAGCCGGATTGACGTTTCCGTGGGCGACCGCGTGGAAACAGGCCAAGTGTTTGCTGCCGTTGGTGCCACCGGCAGAGCCACCGGCCCGCATATGCACTGGGGCATCAACTGGTTCGAGGTGCGGCTGGATCCGACGCTGCTGCCGGGAATTGCGCCACCCTGATCGCGCACAGGCGTGCGGCGCAAGGTCCTTGGTAACGAAGCGGACACGGTGTCGAAGCCGACGCGTTACGCTGTCGCTATGCAGAAAATATACGACCGCGCCTATTTTGATCGCTGGTACCGCTCGCCTGAGGCGACACCTGATGCGGCCAAACGCCTTAACCGCAAAGTCGCGTTGGCGATCGCGGCCTGTGAGTACCATTTGCAGCGACCGCTGCGCAGCGTGCTGGATATCGGCTGCGGCGAGGGCGCGTGGCGAGCGCCGTTACGAAAGCTGCGGCCTAACCTGAGCTATATGGGCATCGACAGCAGCGAGTACGCGATAGAACGCTATGGGCGATCGCGCAACCTGCGCCTCATGTCATTCGCGCAGCTGGCCGAACAGCGCTTCGAGCAGCCGTTTGATCTGCTGATATGTTCCGACGTTGTTCATTACCTGGACGGACCAACCTTAAGGCGCGGGTTGTCGGGACTCGCCGAGATTGGCCAGGGCATGGCCTTCATTGAGCTCTTCTGCCGCGGTGACGACGCCGAGGGCGACGAAGTGGATTGGCATCGCCGTGCACCGGCGTTCTATCGCAAAGCGTTCGCAGAGGCGGGGCTGCTTGCGGTCGGCAATCATTGCTATCTGCTGCCACCTTTACACGGCAGCGCGGTGGCGCTGGAGCGGATCGATCAGAGCACAACGTGAGCGGCGCGGATCTCAAGCCGCCGTTCGCCGCACTTGACCCACACGCGGTCTTGGCGGCGCTTGAGTCGTTGGGCTTACAAACAGACGGCCGCGTGCTGGCGCTCAACAGTTTTGAGAACCGCGTTTATCGCGTCGGTCTGGAAGACGCGCTGCCGGTGGTTGCAAAGTTCTATCGTCCGCAGCGCTGGAGTGATTCGGCCATTCTGGAAGAGCACGCGTTTGCGGCCGAGCTTGTACGAGCGGAGCTGCCCGTGGTCGCCGCCTCGACTATCAATTGCGCGACGCTGCACCGCTACGCGGACTTTCGCTTCGCTGTTTTTCCGCTGCATGGCGGTCGCGCACCCGAGCCGGGCGATCGCGACACGCTGCGCCATCTGGGTCAGATGCTTGCCCGCATGCATTCGGTCGGAGAACAGCGGCCGTTCGTGCATCGCGCCGAGTTGAGCATCGAGACGTTTGGCGATGCGCCGGTGGAGTTTTTACTGGACGGCGGCTGGCTACCAAGCGAGCTTGAGAACAACTTCGCCAGCCTAGCGGACGCCGTGCTCGAGCACGTCGATGCGGCATTTGATGCCTGTCCGGATGTTGAGTTTCTGCGCGTTCATGGTGACTGCCATCCAGGCAACTTGCTCATGCGCGATGGCCGCGCGCACTTCGTTGATCTCGACGACTGCCTCACCGCGCCAGCCGTGCAAGACCTCTGGATGCTGCTGTCCGGCCCACCGGATGAGCAAAGCCAACAGTTCGAATGGCTGATGGAGGGCTACGAACGCTTTCGCAGGCTAGACCGAACGGAGCTTGGCCTTATCGAAGCACTGCGCAGTCTGCGCCTCCTCAACTACCACGGTTGGATAGCGCGCCGCTGGCACGACCCAGCATTTCCCGCTGCCTTTCCGTGGTTTGGCGAACGCCGCCACTGGGAGTCGGTTATCGCGCAGCTGCAGGAGCAGCTATCGGTGTTGCAAGAGGGTATGAACTGGTCAGCCGCAAGCCGGGCGTAGGCGCGCGTCGTTCTTGTTGTGGGTAGGTCAACGCAAACACCCGCTTCCCACCCAAAATTCTGCCGCCGAGCCGACATCAACACCTATGGGGCAACCCGCTGCCGCCGCGTCAACTCGGCCGCATAAACGCGAAACCTTGGGGTGCACGGCTTCAAAGTGAGCGCCATCGCGACTAAGCTCAGTGTCCTTCATGCCAACGGGAATCGCCATGCGCCTGCTCGCCACGTTGCTTACGCTCGCGGTTGCTCAAGCGACACTCGCCAGTGACACGGTCCCTCCACCGACAATGGCCAGCGTGCTAGCCGCAGCAAGCTCGGACGAGTGGGTCGATATTGATCCTGAGCGCCTGATTGTCATGCAGCTGGACTCTGGGCGCGTGGTGATTGAGCTTGCGCCGCAGTTCGCGCCAGAGCACGCCGCCAACATTCTCCGGCTGGTGAATGGCGGCTATTTCACCGATTCACGCATCGTACGTTCGCAGGACAATTACGTCGTGCAGTGGGGCGATCCCAACGCCGACACGGATACTGCCAAAACGCTCGGCGAGGCCAAAACCCAGCTGCCTGCTGAATTCGACCGCCCGGCCAAAGGCCTGAGCTTCACCGCCCTGCCCGACCGCGACACCTACGCAAACGAGGTCGGTTTTGTCGACGGGTTTCCCACGGCGCGCGAAGACGGCCGCGCGTGGCTTGCTCACTGCTACGGCATGGTCGGCGCGGGACGCAACAATCCGGCTGACAGCAGCAACGGCAGCAGCCTCTATGTCGTCACCGGCCACGCGCCGCGTCACCTAGATCGCAATATCACCGTGGTTGGCCGCGTTGTCGAAGGCATGTCGCTGCTGTCCAGCCTTCCGCGCGGCACCGCCGCCTTGGGCTTTTTCGAAAAGCCCACGCAGCAAATTGCGATCACGCATATTCAGTTGGCGTCGATGGAGCCCGAGCAGAGCCGGCCGCGCCTGCAAAAACTGCGCAGCGACAGCGCCTCGTTCAAGAAACTCATCGAAGCCCGCCGCTTCCGCCACGAAGAGTGGT
>JBBSIY010000362.1:0-3604 GCA_038257785.1 Lysobacterales bacterium | reverse complement strand
GGCTCGCGGTTATTGCCGCGCTGAATCACGTGCTGGGCGCAACCAGCCAAACTGAGCCGCGGCAAGCGCGCCATAGCAACTCCTTTCAAATCCGGTCTGCATCAGGCTACGCCGCTAGGTGCGCGGAATCAATGGCTCTGACCCCATTGATCTCGTGCTCGCCAACACGTTTGGAATCGGCGCGCTCTCCTTTGGGCTGCTGCTCGGGCAAGCCCTCGTTGCTTTCGGCGGCATCACCATCGAGGTCTGGCGAGCATGGTTTTATGGCATCGGCATCGCCGTGCTGTTTCTGCTCGTGGCGAGCCTCAACATCGCGGTGTGGTACGGCGCGCTGCTCACCTCGCCGGCATCCCAACAGGAGGGCGGTTTCCTGCGCTGGTGCAGCAACCGCCCGCTGCGGCTGCGGGCGGTCGCCGCGTTGCTGCTGACACTGCTGCCGATTGGGTTTCTGATTGCAGAGCGGTAGCAAAGCCTACGGCCACCCGTCTCGCCGCGTTGTGCTAAGTGCCCGCCCTATCGGAAATCAATGACTCTGACCCCATCGATCCCTCGCTTTGACCCCGCGCTTACTCAGCATCGGATCGCTTCCGGGTCCATCAGGAAGCGCGTGAACATCGCACCCTTTAGCTTCGCCTCCTTCCATTTCTGCACGAAACTCTCAGTGCAGAAGAAGCAATAGCTCGGATCCTGTGGCACGACGAAAAGGTCGGAACCATCCCAGCGGCTTTCGTCAAACACTGCGCGTTTGATCACGCCGATCTTTCCTGGCTGCTTACCTGTGCTCGGCGAAGCTGATGTCTTGGCGATGTCCAGACAATCGACGAAGTTTGTCACCCAAATCTGGACAAATGATTCTCGCTCCCTTCCGATGACTTGAACCGGATGGGTTTGCACGTTGCCGCTGGCCGCGTGAGTGACAAGTGGAAGCGCGTCTGCTCGCACAAAGAACGAGTAGGCGCTCTTGTGAAAGCTGCCGTGCTTACCTGGCTTCCGAGGTGGATCACCCAAATACTCTCCTACGACACACTCGATTGTTCTCGAGTCTGTCGGAATACGCGGCTCAGAAATTTGACCGACGCGTGATTCCGGCCAATATCCTGCGAAGTCTTGTCGCGTGGACATCTCGTAGAAGTTCATAGGTTCCCTCTGGCATTCAGGAACAAGTCGCCGGTCATCAGCTCTTGGCGGATCCGGCTCAGGATATTGACAGCCTGCGACTCGGAGGCAGCCTCACGAAGCTCGCGCAAGATGTATCGCTCGTACTCCCGTACATGCTTACCACAGTGCACTGCCAGTCCTACGATACCGGTGGATCCGCTTGCACCACACCCAGGCAAGAACACTCCATTCAACGGCGAGTTCACATCAATCTTGAACCTGCGCAGGATTTCCATTGCCGCCTTACCTTCCGGATAGGCCTCGCCAACGATGTGGTGCGCCTGCCAACCGGGCGGCTTCATCATTCCAGCCCGAGCCATCACGGCGTCCATGTTCCGCGTCAGCACGGTGCCACTGCGCGCGAGCCCATGTTGCAGTGGCACCATAAACACGCGACTAAAGAGACCAAGCGCAGATTTGCCGAGCGGCGCAATTGCCTTTCCAACGCCAGCCCCGAGCGCCCAGAACACCGCATCGCGCGCAATCCCCTCCGCAGCGCCGCGATAGTCGCCCTCGGCAATTCGAAAGCCTGCGTTGATTGAGGTCGCACCGATTCCAATGATGTTTATGACGGTACTGACCTCGGTCAGCGAGAAGTTACCGCTGGGATCTAAGCGGTTGACCGGGTCGTTATGGTTGAACGCGTAGCGATGCAATGACTGCGGATCCATCGAGAACCCGGCAAAGCTGTCCTGCGTCAGGAACCTTCCGTTGCCCGGCGTGTAGAGCCTGGCCCGCAGATCGTACGCAGCGACATTGGCATCCCATCGCTCGCCGCGATACAGGTGCTCGACGTCAGTGGTGCCGCTGCGGCCGATCTCTTCGCCGAATGCGTCGTAGTCGATGCTGTCAGTGATGATTCCAGCCGCATCCGTCAGCCACCGCGTCGACCCAAAGCCATCCATCTGCACGAACGAGGTGATCGGGCTTCCGGTCGCGTCGTAGCGCGTCTGGCTGACCAGATCGTCGGCAAACGTAAACGTGGCAGCGAGGTGCTTCGGGGCGGTGCCGGTTTGCGTGTGTTGCTCGATAACCTGGGCGTAGGCGTAGCCGCTGTCTTGCAAGTACCACGTCGTCGTCGGGGTGCCGCCGGTCGGGGTGTGGGTGCTGCGGACGCGCAGGCCGTCGGCGTTGTAGACGTAGGTGGTCACGCCATCGGGCGTGCTGGCTTGGGTCAGACGGTTGGCGTCGTTGTAGGTGTAAGCAACGTTGCCGTCTGGGCGGGCTTTGGTCAGGGTGTTGCCGTTGGCGTCATAGGTGTAAGTCGTCGCTGCGCCGCCGGTGGTTTCGCTGAGCAGGCGGTCGTTGGAGTCGTAGACGTAGTTCGTCGTCTCGTCGGAGGCGATCGTGACCGTCTGGGTGAGGCGATTGCCGACTGCGTCGTACGTCCACGTGCTGCTGCGGTCCCTGGCGTCGTCGCGGTGGTCGATGAGTTCCTGAGTCAGGCGCTTCTGGCCGTCGTACTGATACGCGACAGTGCGGATCGTTCCGCTTGGGTCGGTCTCCTCGATGCCGGTGCGCATGCCGCTGGCATCGACGGTGTAGGTCATCGCCAGCATCATTGCGCCGGTCGCTGTTTTCTTGACCAAGTTGGTTAAGCGATGGCGAGTGTCGTAGCCGTATTCAGTGCGCGTGCCGTCGCCGCCGGTCATCGCGCTGCGGCGGCCGTTTTGGTCGTAGCTGTATTGGGTAGTGCTGGGCGCTTCGCCGTCGACGCTGCGGGTGACCTCGGTCATGCGATTGCGGGCGTCATAGGTGTAGGTCAGCGATTGGCTGGGGCTGATGCGGGCGATGAGGTTGCCGGCGTCGTCATACTGATATTCGATGATGCCGCCGTCGGCGTCCACACTTTGCAGCACGCGGCCGCGCTGGTCGTAGGCCATCGTTGATTGACCGCGCGCGTCGGTGACGGATTGGCGCTCGCCGGCTAGGGTGTAGGCCATCGTGATGTCCGCATCATCGGGATAATCAGTGGCGCTTTGTCTTCCCACATCATCGTAGGTATAGCGCGTCGTCTCGCCGTTGAAATCGGTCTGCGCGATTAACTCACCGGCGAGGTTGTACTGCCTGGTCTCGCGCTGGCCGGAAGGCAAGATGCGCGCGATTTCGCGGCCCATGACGTCGTATTCCCAGCGCGTGGTGCGACCTTCCGCATCGGTTTGGCTGAGCTTGTTGCCGACTTCGTCATAGCCGTACGTGGTGACGGTGGTGTCGACGGTGCCGGCAGCGAGGGTGACCTGCGTGAGACGGCCGAGCGCGTCATAGCTGTATTCGCTGCGGCGGCCTTCGGCATCGCTCTCGGCGGTCTTGCGGCCGGCGTTGTCGAACTCACTCCTCATGACCGATTGCCCGGTGCCTGTCGAAGGCTCATCAACCCGAGTTTCGAGCAAGCGACCACCGGCGTCATAGACGTAGTCGGTGCGCGTGCCGAGCGCATCAACGCTGG
>JBBSIY010000361.1:0-3617 GCA_038257785.1 Lysobacterales bacterium | reverse complement strand
CCACGTCTGATTCTCGGCGAACAGTTTGCTGCTTTGCGCGCGCTGATCCAGTTGATTGGTCGGTGCCCCTGCGCTGCCGACAACGTTAACGAATCGCGCGTCATCGATATCCCCTTGCGACCACGCCGCGCCCAACGTCAGCACGTTGCGGTAGCCGGACAACTCGCCTTCGCTGCGCCCGCGCAGATCGAATCCATAGTCCCGTGTGTCTTGCTCAAGCACTTGAAAGATGGGGTGATGCAGCGACTTATCCGAGTAAAAAGCGGACGCGGTCATCGACTGGCCAGCGCCGTTAGCCCATGCCAGCTTTCCTGCCAGCCGGCTGAGTAAGAAATCACGTCGCTGATCGAGGCCCACGTTGCCGACGTTCGCTTGCTCCGGATTTTGCCGCGCCTGCGCCAGCGTGAGATTTCCAGGCAGTTCGGATCGCGTATCGACATGTGTCACATACAGGCGGCCATCTAGCGCATCGCTGAAACGAAAGCCGGCATTGCCGAACAGCCGGTAAGTTTCCTGTTTGGCGTGGTCGCGAAAACTATCTTGAGCAAACCCGCTCACGCTCAGATATCCGTCGGCCCCGCCCGACTGCCCGGCGAGTGCCGCCTGCGCTCTCGAATAGCCGAAGCTTCCTGCCTCAAGCCGGAACATCGCAGGTGCAGCGTCATAACCCGTTGGCGTGACAAAGTTGATCGCTCCACCCAGCGTCGCAGCACCGTATTCCAACGCGTTCGCGCCGCGATAGACCTCGATATAGCGCGCCGACAGCGGCTCAACGGCTTGGAAGTCGAAGCCGCCGTCGGCCAGATTGAGCGGGCTTCCGTCTTGCAGCAGCTCGATGCCGCGGCCATGGAACGTCCGCTGGATGCCCGAGCCGCGAATCGACACGCGCGCCTCTTCCGCACCAAAACGCGGCTGCACGAATACGCCCGGCGCGAAGCCCAACGCATCGGTCAGAGTGCTGACGCGGCCGTCGCGGAAGGACTCGCCGTCAATCAGCGCGGTCGCACCGGCGCGTTCGTTCAATCGCTTTTTCGCCGCATCCATTGCGGGCACCGTTGCGGGGCGAATCACCTCGCCTTCGACTTCAATGGTTGTCATGGTTGCCGCGTCCTCACGCGGCACGGCTTCAACACGCAGCGTATGTCCAAGCGCGAGAGCAAGCAGGGTGAGACTTAAATGACTGACTCGCATAGACGTTGATGTGGTGATGAGAGCCGGCAAGCCTAATCAGCTGACTCATTGCTGCACATGCGACTGATTGCCGCAGTAAGGGGTCGCTGTCGTCCTGATAGAGCCAGATTGCAAGCAGGCGACGGCGGACACGAGGCAGCGGTCGCCAATGGGGTTGGTTAGAAGCTGCGAACTAACGTTCACTTAACGTTCTGTTGGGGAAGCGTAAGGTTTCTGTTAATAAATCTGTCGCTTGACCATTTTTCTTAAGTTATAGGTCAAGCAATAGCTGCAACTAGCTGATTCAAAAACAATAAAGATTTGAAATGTCGCCCGCCCTGATCGCCACACTCGCCTGCCTACCGCTGCTTGCATTTTTGCTCGCCGGCTTGCGTCGGGTGCCAGAAGGGACTGCGTACACCGTGCATCGGTTCGGCCGCTACGCGCGCACGCTGTCACCGGGTCTGCGATTTGTAACGCCGCTGATCGAGCGCGTGTCGCCGCCGATTACGCTGATCAATCATCGCGTACAGCTGTCGCTTGAGGCCAACAACGCCTCCGCGCCGCGCGCCGCGTTTTACTATCAGATTCTCGAGCCAGCCCGCAGTGGCGACCAGCTCGACGCTATCGATCAGCTGGTCGAGCGCGAAGTGAGTCAGCTGCTGGAAGCCGTGCTGGCAGCCGCTGGCCGCGACGTCGAAGCGCTGAATGGTCGGGTCAAGCAGGCGTTGAACGAGCGTTTGGGCACCTTGGGTCTGCGAGTGACCCGCTGTCAGCTAGGCGTGTGAGCCGCGCGATGGCCGCTTGCCGATCACGCCATCGGCTCTGATACTGACGCCCCACCGCCGGGCCGTCCGCGTGAATCCCAGCTCACCCATCCATGCTTCTGATGCGCTGCGTTTTGAAGCGCGCGGTTCTGAGTCGCTCGAGCCACTGCGCCAGCCGCTGCGCGATGGACTCGCTGCTTTAGATTTGTCGCAGGATGTGGCCTCGCCGCTGCTGACTTACCTGTCGCTGCTGCTGCAGTGGAACCGCGCGTACAACCTGACAGCCATTCGCGATCCGCACGAAATGCTGGTAAAGCACCTGCTGGACTCGCTGGCGATACATCCTTATGTGCGCTGCGTGTCGCTGGTCGATATCGGCAGCGGTGCGGGATTGCCGGCCATTCCGCTAGCGTTGGCGCTGCCAAACCTGCGTGTATTGATGATCGAAACGGCCGGCAAAAAAGCGCGCTTTTTGCGCGAGGCCGTGCGTGCGCTGAAGCTTGAGGATCGGGTTCGCGTACTGTCAGCACGCGCTGAAGATGTGGACGAACATGCGCAGCACGACTGTCTAAGCGCGCGCGCCTTCGGTACGCTTGCGCAGATTGTCGCTATCGGCGGACATCTGCTGCGGCCGGGCGGACAGCTGTTGGCGATGAAGGGCCGCGATCCGTCAAACGAATTGGCGGAGCTGCCGCTAGGCTGGCGGCACCTGGCAACGCATCGCCTCAGCGTGCCTAGCCTTGCTGCCGAACGCTGCCTGTGTGTTGTTGAGTCACACCCCACATTCTGATTGCGGCTGCGTGCTGAGCCCTGATCGCCTTTTCGCCAATACCGGACGGTCGCAACGCTCATGGGTCGAATCATCGCCATCGCCAATCAGAAAGGCGGCGTCGGCAAGACCACCACCTCTGTCAACTTGGCCGCTGCGCTGGTTGAAGCGCGACGACGCGTCCTGCTGGTCGATCTGGATCCGCAGGGCAACGCGACGATGGCGTCAGGCGTCGACAAGCGCGAGGTGAGACCCGCCGGCTGCGAGGTGCTGCTAGAAGAGTGCAGCGCCGCGGATGCCATCGTGCACACAGACAACGGCTATGACTTGCTGCCAGGCAACGGCGATCTGACTGCGGCCGAGTTGAAGCTGATGGACTCGCTGGCGCGCGAGCATCGCCTGCGCGAGGCGCTCGAGCCGGTCCGCGATCGCTACCAGTTCATTTTGATTGACTGCCCGCCGTCGCTGCACCTGCTGACCATCAATGCGCTGACGGCCGCGCAGGGTGTATTGGTGCCTATGCAGTGCGAATATTTCGCGCTCGAGGGGCTGTCGGCATTGACCGAAACCGTGCGTGCGGTAAAAGCGCGGCTGAATCCAGCGCTCGAAATTGAAGGCATCCTGCGCACCATGTACGACGTTCGCAATAATCTCTCCAACGACGTGTCGGCGCAGCTAACCCAACATTTCGGCGACAAGCTGTTTCGCACGATCATCCCGCGCAACGTGCGTTTAGCCGAAGCGCCGAGCCACGGCCAAAGCATCGTAGGCTATGACCGCGCGTCACGCGGCAGCATTGCGTATCTCGGGTTGGCCGGTGAAATGCTGCGCCGCGAACGAACCTCCAAGCCAAATGAGACCGGCGCATGAGCACCAAAAAGCGCGGCCTCGGACGCGGCCTCGACGTACTG
>JBBSIY010000360.1:0-3654 GCA_038257785.1 Lysobacterales bacterium | reverse complement strand
TCGGCCGGATCAAACTGCCGCAGCTTGACGAGCAGCGTGCAGCCGGCCGCACTCCAAGGCGCATGCGATGAGCCTGGCGGATTGCGCACGTAGGTGCCCGCCGGGTAGTCGCCGGCCGCATCGGAAAATACCCCGTCCAACACGAAAAACTCCTCACCCAGCGCGTGGGTGTGAGCATCGAAATGCGCGCCGGCGACGTAGCGGACCAGTGAGGTGGCCCGAGCTACCTCGTCGCCGATCCGATCAAGCATCTTCCGCTCGACGCCAGCGAGCGGCGATGGCAGCCACGCGAGCGCGGCGGTGTCGACCACCACGCGCCGCTTGAAATCGGCGTTGATGAACGCAGCGCCAGTCGCTTTCCCAGCGGTGCCTGTTGTCGCGGGCATTGGCAAGGCTCTTGCCTTAGGCCGGCTGTCGCGGGAGCACGACAACGCCGTCCTCATCGGCCGCCAGCCAATGGCCGGGGATGAATGTCACGCCGGCGAACGACACCGGACCGTCGACTTCACCGCCGTGGAGGCCTTTTTCGCTCTTCAGCGGATGAGTAGCCAGCGCTTTGACGCCAATGGCCTGCGCTGCCAGTTCGACGCTGTCGCGCACGCAGCCGTTGACGATGATGCCGGCCCAGCCGTTGTCGACGCCAAGCTGACCGAGCTGGCCGCCCACCAGCGCGCAGCGCAGCGAGCCGCCGCCATCGACGACCAGCACGGCTCCCTCGCCGGGCGACTCCAGCGTGCTGCGCACGAGGCTGTTGTCTTCGAACACCTTCACGGTTCGGACGGGGCCTGCGAACTGCAGCCGCCCGCCAAAGTCACGAAACAGGGGCGCGCAGATGGCGGCGGCGGGGTGCTGGTCGGAGAGATCGGCAACTGTCAGGGACATGGCGTTTCCTAGGTTCGATGCGGGAATGCTCGAGTCCAGCATAGACCCTACTATCTGGCGTCGCGTGAGAACGCTTGACCGTGGCCCGATTCGCGGAAGGTAGATCGGCAGAAGGTAGAATCAGGTTTCTGTTTTGATGGATGCCTGATTCCACGATGGCTTTTCCTTCCACTCGTATGCGTCGTATGCGCCGCGATGACTTCTCGCGCCGGCTGATGCGTGAGACACGCCTGAGCAGCGATGACCTCATCCTGCCGGTCTTCATTCACGAGCACGACGGGCGCGCGGCCGTCGCGTCGATGACGGGTGTCGAACGCCTGTCAGTCGATGAGCTGCTGCGCGATGCCGAGCGTGCGCTGGCGCTGAAAATTCCGGCTTTGGTGCTTTTTCCAGTCACCGCGCCGGAGGCTAAATCGCTGGATGCCGCGTCGGCGTGGGATGAGAATGGCCTTGCACAGCGCGCGATTCGCGCATTGAAGTCGCGCTTTCCTGAGCTAGGCGTGATCACCGACGTGGCGCTCGATCCCTACACCACCCATGGGCAGGATGGATTGATCGATGGCTCGGGCTATGTGGTCAACGACGAAACGGTTGAGGCGCTGGTCAAGCAGGCGCTCAGTCACGCGGAGGCCGGTGCCGACGTAGTGGCTCCTTCGGACATGATGGATGGCCGCATCGGCGCGATCCGCGCGGCGCTTGAGCAGGCAGGCCACAGCAACACCCGCATTCTTGCTTACGCGGCCAAATACGCCTCGAGTTTCTACGGCCCCTTTCGCGACGCCGTAGGCTCGGCCGGTGCGCTCGGCGGCGGCAACAAATACAGCTATCAAATGGACCCCGCCAATAGCGACGAAGCCCTGCGCGAAGTAGCGCAGGACCTGGAAGAAGGCGCTGACATGGTAATGATCAAGCCGGGCCTGCCGTATCTGGACATCGTGCGGCGGGTAAAAGATGCCTTCGGTGCGCCGACGTTTGTGTATCAAGTAAGCGGCGAGTACGCGATGTTGAAAGCGGCCGCACTGAACGGCTGGCTCGATGAGCGCGGCTGCGCGCTGGAAGCGCTTACGTCCATCAAACGTGCGGGTGCCGACGGCATCCTCACCTATTACGCGCTCGCTGCGGCGCAGTGGCTCAAGGAGGATGCTCAATGACAAGTTCGCAATTCGCGCTGTTCGGACACCCGGTCGCCACCTCACTTTCGCCGCAAATTCATGCTGCCTTTGCCAAGCAAACGGGCATAGCGCACGAGTACCGCGCCATCGACGCCGCACCGGCAGATTTTGCAATGACGCTGCGCAGTTTCTCTGAGGGCGGTGGTCACGGTGCCAACATCACCCAGCCGCACAAAGAGGCGGCGTTCGCGCTGTGTATCGAAGTCACCGAGCGAGCCAAGCGCGCCGGCGCAGTCAACACGCTGACCCACAAAGCAGGCGGCTGGCATGGCGACAACACCGACGGCTCGGGGCTCATTCGGGATCTGGCGGATCGTGCCGGTTTTGATTTGCGCGGGCGGAGAACGCTGTTGCTCGGTGCGGGCGGTGCGGCGCGAGGTGTGGCGCAAGCCCTAATGGATGCGGGCATCGTTGAGCTGGTGATCGTCAATCGCACGGATGCCAAAGCCGACAGTCTGGCCGACAGCCTCGCCGACCCCAAGCGCGCGCATTCGCGCTATTGGAATGATTTGGCGGCGCTCGGTGATTTCGAACTGATCATCAATGCGACATCCGCTGGCCGCACTGGCGAGTCGCTGAAGTTGCCGAGTGGGCTGCCGTCGCCGCGCGCGCTGGCGGTTGATCTGAGCTACGGCGAGGTGGCGATTCCGTTCACCGCTTGGGCACGCGCGCACGGCGTCAAACACGTGCGTGACGGGCTTGGCATGCTGGTCGAACAGGCCGCCGGAAGTTTTGAACTCTGGCACGGCGTTCGGCCCGAAACCGAAGCGGTTTACCAGGCGCTGGCGGCGCAGCGTGACCGCTTGAACAACGGCGACTGACGGCGATGATTTCGGTTGATCCAGCAAAGCGCATTTATCACTTCGCCTGCCCTGACGAGTGGCGGGCGGCGCAATCGGCCACCCACTACGCGCCTTCTGCGTTTGCGACCGATGGGTTTATTCACCTAGCGACCGAGCCGCAGATCACCGGCGTCGTCGAGCGCCACCTGCGCGGCAAAGGTCCACGGGTTCGGCTGATGCTAGACCCGCAGCGATGCGGCAGTGCGCTGCTTTGGGAGTGGAGCGACGCCAGCGGTGACGTGTATCCGCATCTCACCGCCCCGATCGCGCTGGATGCGGTCATCGAAGCGGTTGATGTCGATCCCGACGCGGGCTGACGCGATGCAGTGCCGCGCGTTCTGCGGCGCCTGCTGTATTGCGCCATCGATTACCCAGCCGATCCCCGGCATGCCGCAGGGCAAGCCGGCCGGCGTGCCCTGCGTGCAGCTGGATGATGACTATCGCTGCCGACTATTCGGCCTACCTGAAAGGCCGAGCTTCTGCGCGCGGTTGCGGCCAAGCAACGACATGTGCGGCACACACCCAGACGAAGCGATGTCGCTACTCAATCACCTTGAGGCGGCGACAAAGCCCTCTAGCGAAGAACAGCAAGGGCGTCGAAGCGTTTAACGCAAAGACGCAAAGGCGCAAAGGGAAGTCAAAGCAAAAGCTAAACAAGACGCCCAACACGCTAGCCATTCACGATGGCGACCAGCTTTGTTTTTAGTTCTTCGCTCTCCTTTGCGACCTTTGCGTCTTTGCGTTGAACGCTTTGGCTT
>JBBSIY010000359.1:0-3673 GCA_038257785.1 Lysobacterales bacterium | reverse complement strand
CGCTCAAGCGCTGAGCGCACTTCGGGACGCGCATCGGCAATGGTTTCGATGCGCTGTCCGCGCGGCAGATTGGAACCGACAGCGACGCTCCATTGTTCAACTGCCACTGCATCGCCAGCGACCACCACCCTATAGCTGATGCGGCTGCCTAATTGAACGAGCCCCGTACTCGGCAAGTCTTCCAGATTGATGAAGGCTTTCGGCGCGACATTGAAGTAATCGACCGCCGCGTCAGGCTCCTGCACGACAAGTGCCACGAGCTTCAGTTGCCGCTCACCGACCTGTACCACGTCGCCGACTTTCGCATCGAGTGCGGCGGCACCGGCGCGACTGATCCACATCGAGCCCGGCTCAGGGATGCCAATTGCCACGGTTGGAACAGCGTCCGATGACGCGCCTAGCGTGAACTGCCCGCGCAGCGGAAAGCCGTCTCCTAACGCTCGGATCTCCGACAGCTTTAGGCGCTCGCCCACGCGCAGCATGCTCGGGAACGTTTGGGTTTGCGTATGACGCAGCCCGAGGCGCTGCGCTTCTAACACAGGCAACTCGCCTGGCGGCGTATCTGCGCGGAGCAGCGCATCGCCTCCCAATAGTCGATTGGCCTCTAGGCCCAACGCGCGACCCGCGCGATCCGTCACGAATCCCACGCTCGTGACCGCGCAAACAGCCAGCACCAGTGCGGCCAACAGCACACGCACCTCGCCTGCCGCGATATCGCGGCGCAGCATGCGTAACCCTAGTCGAAACGCCACGTTGCGCATCACGCGGCCAGCTTGCCCGCCACCAGCTGCAGGCGGCGGCTACAGCGCGATGCCAGTCGCTCATCGTGGGTGACTAACACCAAGGTTGTGCCGCTCGTCGCATTGAGTTCAAACAGCAGATCGGCAATCGCAGTGCCGGTGGCCGTGTCGAGATTGCCGGTCGGCTCATCGGCAAACAGCAATCTTGGCGCGGAGACAAATGCGCGGGCCAACGCAACCCGCTGCTGCTCGCCGCCCGAGAGCTGACGCGGGTAGTGACCTAGACGCTCGCTCAGTCCAACGCGAGCAAGAATTTGACGCGCAGGTGGTTCGGGCGTTTCGCGTCCGGCTAGCTCTAGCGGCAGCATCACGTTCTCTAGCGCCGTCAGCGAAGGCAGCAGCTGAAACGACTGAAAAACAAAGCCGACTTTTGCGGCGCGTACGCGCGCACGGCCGTCCTCATCAAGCGCTGAAAGGGAGACCCCATCAAGGATCACATCGCCAGAGGTAGGCGTATCCAGGCCGGCCAGCAGTGCCAATAGCGTGGACTTGCCGCTGCCAGACGCGCCGACCACCGCCACCGCCTCACCGGCTCGAATATGGAAACTCACGCCGTCAAGTATGGTCAACACGCTGTCTGGCAGGCGCGCAGACTTGCCCAACTCGCGAGCCTCAAGCATCACGTCAGCGCCCGCTTGCGCACCTGTGTCGCTGCCCTCACCTAGCGAGTTGGCCGAAGTTTCGAGATTCATTGATGTATCCAGTAGGAGCAACAAATATGCCGCAAGCCTCGCGCAAACCGACTGAACCGTTTGTCATGATCGTCGCGATTTGTTTGCTGTTGATAAGCGCGCTGGCGTCTGCCGAACAACGTCTGCTGGTGATGGGCGACTCGCTTTCGGCAGCCTATGGCTTACGCGCTGAGCAAGGCTGGGTGGCTTTATTGCAACAACGAATGACCAGTGAGAAATCGGGGTGGCGTGTGATCAATGCAAGTATCAGCGGCGAAACGACGGCCGGCGGAGTCAGCCGAATCGATGCCGAACTCGCTCGCCACACGCCCACTGCTGTGCTGATCGAACTTGGCGCTAACGATGGTTTGCGCGGGCTGCCGCTGGATATCGCGAAGGCCAATCTCGACAAAATGATTGTTGCTGCACAGGCGTCCGGGGCCAAAGTAGGACTGATCGGCATCCGCATCCCTCCCAACTACGGGCCCGACTACACCAACGGCTTCGTCAGTATCTATACGGACCTTGCCGCCCGTCACTCGCTGCCGCTATTGCCGTTTCTGCTGGAGCCGATTGCCGCTGATCGCGAGGCGTTTCAGGCTGACAACCTGCATCCGACGGCCGAGGCGCAGGCCCAAATCTTGGAGCATGTGTGGCCATTGGTCGAACGGATGACCCAGCAGACGTCACCCGCCAGCGCTCCCTAGTTGCTGCTTGCAAGGGCCTTAAGCGATTCGAACTCATGCACCACGGCGGCCGGTCGGTCGCTAGTGGCGAGAACTACGGCAGCTTCGGCGACGTCACGGGCGTCGATAGATCGGTAGCGTTTTAGCGCGCCGCGCAGCAGCGGATCAAACAAAGGCGAAACACGCTGGGCCAATTTTTCGCCCAGACGCTTTTCATTGCGCTCGCCAATCAACAGCCCAGGTCGAAGGAAAGCGCAGCGCGAGAATCCAATGGCAGCAACCCCCTCCTCCATTTCGCCTTTTGTCCGCAGATACAGATTCTTAGACTTTGGATCCGCGCCGACCGACGACACGACGACAGCGTGGCGCGCCCCTGCCGCAAACGCCGCTTTGGCGATTCGGATGACGAGATCACGATCCACCGCTACAAAGGCAGGCGCTGATCCGGCGACCTTCAGCGTAGTGCCTAGGGCGCAGATGAAAGCGCGCGGCGGTGGCTTCGAGTTGCCAAGACGCAACGCCAAGGTATCGACATCCGCACCGTCGTCAACCACGACGCGCAGGCCGTGACGCGACGACGCGTTGTCGCGACGCTGCACGCTAAGCACCAGCGCGCCGCCATCGACGACTAAGCGATCAACTACGCAGCGCCCGATCAAACCGGTGCCGCCCGCGACGATGATGCGTTCGCTCACCTTGCCCCCTCTTCCGGTGTCAAATCATTGGCCTTAGCTTGCGCCTATTACCGCCCTTGCACTGACTAAATCACCTAGGCGACGACGACCGGAATCTTGCCAATGCGACTTTGCCATTCGCGCGGGCCGGTCTGATGTACGGACTCGCCGGTCGAATCAACCGCCACCGTGACCGGCATATCGCGCACGTCGAATTCGTAAATCGCCTCCATCCCCAGGTCGTCAAAGCCCACCACGCGAGCGCCCTTAATGGCCTTGGATACCAAATACGCGGCTCCACCGACCGCCATCAGATAGACCGACTTGTGTTTGCGAATCGCCTCGATGGCAGTGGGCCCACGCTCGGCTTTGCCGATCATCCCGAGCAGACCTGTCTGCGCCAACACCTGTTCCGTGAACTTGTCCATACGCGTCGCCGTAGTGGGTCCCGCTGGGCCAACGACCTCATCGCGCACAGGGTCGACCGGGCCGACGTAGTAAATAAACCGGCCGCGAAAATCCACAGGCAGCGGCTCACCACGGTCAAGCATGCCCACCATCCGCTTGTGCGCGGCATCGCGTCCCGTAAGGATTTTTCCATTCAGCAGCAGCACTTCGCCGGGCTTCCATGTGATGACGTCTGCCGGCGTTACGTTGTTCAGATCAACCCGCCGGCCCCTTGACGTGTCGTAAGTAAGCTTCGGCCAGTCGTCTAGCGACGGTGGGTCGAGCATCACCGGTCCACTGCCGTCTAAGGTGAAGTGCGCGTGCCGCGTCGCGGCACAATTCGGAATCATAGCGACCGGCAAATTGGCCGCGTGAGTGGGGTAGTCCTTGACCTT
>JBBSIY010000358.1:0-3694 GCA_038257785.1 Lysobacterales bacterium | reverse complement strand
TAGCCGCATGATGCAGGCCCTGGGTCGCAAGTACGTTCAATACTTCAACTTCACTCACGGTCGCAGCGGAACCCTGTGGGAAGGGCGCTACAAGTCAACCTTGGTGGACGCCGACAACTACGTGCTGACCGTGTACCGATACATCGAACTGAACCCGGTGCGCGCCAATATGGTGAGCCACGCCTCGGACTACCCGTGGTCCAGCTATCAGAGTAATGCGGTCGGCAAGGCTATCGCGTTGCTGACCCCGCATCCGCTGTATCGGCAGTTGGGCGGTACGAGTGACGAGCGTCAAATCGCATATCGGATGCTGTTTCGTGGCCGAATGGCAGAACGCGACCTCGCGGCGATTCGCGATGCCACCAACAAAGCGTGGGTGCTGGGCGACGATCGATTTAAGGCAAAGATCGAAGCCAAGACTGGGCGTCGTCCGATGCCGTTAGGACGTGGGGGAGATCGGAAGTCGGCCGAGTTTCAGGAGGCGAGGGAAAATCAATGACACTGACCCCATTGATCCGCTACGGTATTTAAGCAGCAGTCGGCAATCGCTGTTTAGCGGGCTCGTCGAGAAAATTGAGCGGGGCGCTGCCGAACCATGAGAGCTCCGCGGAAAGGGCAGCCACGCTGCCAATCAACAGCAGCGCGGGCGCTTGGATATGTTCAGAGGCGATGCGCGTGGTCAGCGCGTCGAGGCGGCACAGAACCACGCGCTGCTCAGGTCGCGAGCCGTTTTCGATAATCGCAACCGGCGTGCTGGCGGCGACGCCTGCGGCGAGAAGACGCATCACCAAGCCGCCGGCAACGCTGACGCCCATGTAGACGGCCAAGGTCTGATTGTTGGCCGCGAGCGCGCGCCAGTTGAGCTTGTCGAGCGACTGGGCGCAGTGAGCGGTGACTAGCTGCAGCGACTGGGCGTGATCGCGATGGGTCAGCGGAATGCCGGCGTATGCGGCGCACGCCGCCGCCGCCGTGACGCCGGGGATGACGCGATACGGGACGCGATTTGCGCGCAGAAACTCTAGCTCTTCGCCGCCGCGCGCGAAGGTCAGCGGGTCGCCGCCTTTCAATCGCACTACCCGCTGACCACGCTGGGCGGCCTGGAGCAGCTGCTGATGGATATCCGACTGCGCAACCGAATGACCACCGGCGCGCTTGCCTACGGAAATCTTCTCTGCATCCCGGCGCACCAGCTCAAGCACCTCGGGGCTCACCAACGCGTCGAAGAACACGACGTCGGCATCTTGAATCGCACGCAAGGCATGCAGGGTCAGCAAGCCCGGATCGCCAGGGCCCGCACCGACGAGAGCGACTTGGCCGAGGCGTCGTTCGTCCTGTGCGTGTTGATCGAGCAGGCGAGACATCGCGGTTTCCGCATCGTGTGGTCGATCCGCACGTAGTGAACTCGCGGGCGCACCGTCGATGACCTGCTCGAAGAAAGCCCGACGCAGCGGGATGCTGGGCAGTCGGGCGCGAACGCGCTCACGCCAGCTCGCGCACAGCATTGCGAGTGCGCCGATTGATGGCTCGAGCAGTGTTTCGATGCGTTCACGCAGTCGTCGTGCCAGCACCGGGGCATTGCCCTCGGTACCAATTGCAACCAACACCGGATCGCGATCCACCACGGCCGGCAGAATCGCAGTGCAAAGCGCAGGCGCATCTACGACGTTGACTGGCACGTTGCGACGGCGCGCCGCTTCGGCGACCTGTGCGTTGACGACCGCATCGTCGGTTGCGGCGATGACAAAGGCGGCGTCGCCGACGTCGCTGGGCGCAAACTCGCGCTGTGAAATCTCGAGTGAGCCGGCATTGGCGAGCGCCACGAGGGTCACATCGACTTCCGGCGCGACGATGCGAACGCGCGCTCCCGCACGCCGCAGCAGCTCAGACTTGCGCAGCGCGACGGCACCGCCGCCTACCAGCAGCACGGGGCGGTCACGCAAATCGAGGAACACAGGGTAGTAGCGCATTGGCTCGGCACGTTAGCGACCAGATCTGCACGCTAGTCGTCGAAGATGCCCCACAACAATGATTGAGAGGCCGCTGCTTATAACCAAAAGTAATGATTGAGCTCTGAATTCGGAGCCGGTGTCTGCGAAGATGACGGTCTGCTGCGCCGCAGCAGAAAGGAAGTCTCCATGACGCTTGCTCAGCTCCGTTACCTGGTCGCCATCGTCGATGCAGGACTCAACATCACGCTTGCCGCCGAGCGCGTCCACGCGACCCAGCCTGGCCTGAGCAAGCAGCTCAAGCAGCTCGAAGACGAGCTCGGTTTTGCGCTATTCCTGCGCCGCGGCAAGAGTCTCGATTCGCTGACGCCCGAGGGGGCAGAGGTCGTCGAGCGCGCGCGCACCATGCTGGGTGAAGCGGCGAACATCCGCATTCTCGCCGAGTCGCTGCGCACGGATACGCGCGGCAGCTTGATGATCGCCTGCACTCACACGCAGGCGCGCTTCGTACTGCCGCAGGCGCTGGGGAGAGTGCGCAGCGAGCTGCCCGAGCTGATGCTGCGCATTCACCCCGCCGAGCGCGAAGACGTCATCGATCGGCTGGCGCGCGGCACCGCCGATGTCGGCTTGATCAGTACCTCGAGTGACGAAGCGCCCGACGGTCTGGCGCTGCCGGTATATCGCTGGGATCTGGTGGCCGTCGTACCCAATCAACATCCGTTGGCTGACGGCGGGCCGCCGACCTTGCAACAGTTGGCGCAGCATCCGCTGGTCAGCTATGACTCGACTCTTTTGCCGGGATCGAGCCTGCAAAAGCGCTTTGCCGCCGATGGGCTGAAGCCGCAGGTTGGGCTCACCGCGCCCGATGCTGACCTGATCAAAGGCTATGTCCGCGCGGGGCTGGGTGTTGGCATATTGGCGGAAATGGCGATCCGTCCAGAGGACGCGCGTGACCTGCGCACGCTGTCGCTGCAGCCGCTGTTCGGGCCCTGCACGACGTGGCTCCTACTAAGGCCAGATCGCCGCTTGAGTCGCCCAATAATCGCAGTGCTCAGCGCGCTCGCCCCGCACATCGACCGCATCGCGCTGCGTCAGTGGCTGGCGGGTGATCGCAGCGCCGTCATCGTGCCGGGCAGCATCCCGCACTGGCCGCCGGCGGAGTGGGAGAGGACGGCGCAATGGGAGGTGGCATAGCAGCTTCTTGGCATCGCATGGCTCGGCTCCGCTCGGCTCGGCTCGACGGTGGCAGAGCCACATGGGCTTTCGATTTTCTGACGAACAGCAAACAAGACACACACTCGTCATTGCGAGACGCCGTAGGCGGCGTGGCAATCTAGCTTTGGCGTTTCCGCGTTTCCGCGTTTCCGCGTTTCCGGTTGGGCTCTCGCAGGGTTTCGATCCCCTCAGCGGGGCTCCAGTTTTCAACAGCACATCCGTGTGCTGACGAAAACGAGCACGCATCCATGCGTGCTCCCCTGCGGGCCTGGACTCCCGCCCGCCGCCGCTGCACAGGGGGCCCCAAGATCTAAGGTCCAAAGCCGACGCCCGCACACTGAAAAATGCAGGGTTGCTACTACTGCTGCTACTGCTGCTACTGCTGCTGCTGCTGCTGCTGCTGTTGCTGTTGCGTTGCACTGGCTCTTGCACTCGGGTCCCCTACGTGGCGGCGACAGGGAGGCGGAAAGCCCGAAGGGAAGCGCGCATGGATGCGCGCTTGTTTGTTGCCAGCACACGGACGTGCTGTCGGG
>JBBSIY010000357.1:0-3699 GCA_038257785.1 Lysobacterales bacterium | reverse complement strand
GATGAGACCGGCAAAGCGCAGATCATGCACATGGGCTGCTATGGCATCGGCGTAACGCGGATCGTCGCGGCGGCGATTGAGCAGAACCACGATTCGGCGGGCATCATTTGGCCCGAGCCGATGGCACCGTGGCGCGTGGCGATCTGCGTGATCAATCCGAAGAACGAGGCGGGCGTCACTCAGGCCGCTCAGTCGCTGCTAGACACCCTCAACACGGCCGGCATTGATGCCTGTCTTGACGATCGTGGGCTGCGACCGGGGGCGATGTTCGCGGATATTGAACTGATCGGCATTCCGCATCGGGTGGTGATCTCCGAGCGCGGACTGCAGGCCGGCACATTCGAATACCGCGCACGCCGCAGCGAAGTCGCGGAAGCACTGAGTCATGCCGCGCTGCTGGAGCGACTCGGGCTGGTGGCTTCTTAGCACTCACGTTATTCGCATAGCGCGGTCCAAGCTGGGCCGCGCATGACTGCGTGAGGTGGCGCTCGGGTTGGTCGAGGAGTGTGGCTCGGTTTACGTGCGTGCTGTGCAAGCATCTTTCGCTTGCTGTAGGCCATCGCGCAGGCGGATGTTGATTGCGAGACCAGTCGCTCCATCTGCGCCGGATTGACCGCGTAGAAGTCGAAACCCGTTGTTCTTTCGCAGGTGGTGGCGCGAGAGCCAATCTGCGGCGACAGAGATCAAGCATCGCATCGCGATATGTCGGCGTAAGGGCCCGACGCGACATATACGGCGATAGATAATGTGGATCCAACCGCGCGGCAGTCTTGGCGCGCGGACTGCTGGCAAGCACGCTTAAACTCCCAGCACAGCGCACCGAAGCCACTGATGCGTGACTTACGCCCAAAGTCCTGAGCGTCTGTCTGTCGCACCCGCTTAGTCTGCTCAGAGGAGACGCACGAGCGGCGCTGAGCTAGCGCCCTATCAAACGCTTCGAAAACAGCTTGATTCTGCCGACCAAGCTGCCGGGCCGCAGCGATGGGTCGAGCTGCTCTAACGCCTTGGATTCATCTACCGCCAGCTGGCGCGATAGCTTGGTTTCCCATTCGCGTTTGATATTTTCATGGGCGATGCGCGTTTTCAGCAGACGGCGCAGATCTTCATCCACGGCCTCTTGCGCAAACACAAGCTCATCTCTGGCAATAAAGCGACCAAGCGCGTCGCAAAAAGCTTCGTCCAACTGCTCCACGCGAAAATTTCGCGAGCTTTGACCCAAGCCCTCGAAATTGGTGAAGGCAATCCTCACTACGGCCGTTTCTTGATCGGCAGTCACAACCATCGCCAGAGGGATTTTCCCCTTCGCTTGGATTCGCGCGCCTATCACATCGCCGTTGGCGTTTTTCCGCACATCCGACATGCCGTTAAGACGCAGCTGCTGCAGGGTGCTAATCAGACTTTTCAGTCGTGCGCCAGATTCACCCTGCACCAACGGACATTCGTCGCTCGCTACCACAGCGGAAAAGCCGAGGGTAATTTCGTAGCTGGTTTTATTCGGTGCTCTGCCGCTGAGCGAGTACGTTGGTTCTACATATGCGACCACATCGCCATAGGTCGGCAGGCTGTAGACCACCTTCGCGCGCTTCTTAAGATAGCTGAGCTGTTCGGTTAGGCGTTTGAGATAGGCCTCCAGCTCACGCATAGCGGGCTCGGTGCGCTCTTCCCACTCCGCAAGCCGCGCCTCGGTTTGTGCACGACGCTCACCGTCTTCCGCCCGCTGGCGCTGCGCTTGCTGTTCTAGTTCGTCTAGCAGGCCCATAGAGACAGAAGTACGTCGCAGTTTAAAAATTCCCAGCGTGCAACATACGTTGCGCGAACTCTAAGGGCAAGCGGCACCTCCGACCTAGCGCGTGACTCACCGCCGCCGTGATGCGAAGCCCCATTTAAAAAATAGATCCACCTCTATTTACTCGCATGGAATATCGCGGTAATAATAAACGCGGGGATACATAAACTATCGAAAACGGAGTAAGCCGCATGAGTGTCGATCTGAGCACAATGTCACATGAAGAATTGTCCGCCCTCATCCAAGCGGCAGGCGAACAGCAAAAGCGCAAACTGCGTGAAAAGATTGGCGAAGTGCGTCGCAAGCTGACGGCGGCCGCGAAAGAAGAGGGCTACACCATCGAGGAGCTATTCGGGTTTTCGAAAGGCACAGAAATCAGCCGCAAAAAAGTCGAACCCAAATATCGCAATACGGCCAACCCAGACGAGACTTGGTCAGGTCGCGGAAAGCGCCCGCGCTGGATGGAGGCCGCAATCGCCACCGGCAAGAAGCAGGAAGATTTCAAAATCTAACTGCTGGCGAAATCTATTCCAAATGGCAACACGGCCGCCGCATCTTCGCCGGTCGTGTTGCGTCGGTGGTTGAACTGCGCCGTGTGGCTATAGATTATGCCGCGCGGGCACCAGCAGATTTCCAAACAGCAGCCCAGCAACCAGCGAAATCAGCAGCGCGACCAGCGCGAATCCGGTGTCAAGGCTCAGGAGCACGTCGCGCTCTAGGGCAAAATTCAAACTGCGGAACCCAACGCTGCCGGGCACCAAAAGTATGATGCCCGGGACACGGATCAGCGCACCGGGTCGGTTGAAGCAGCGCGCATATAGATTGGCCAGCGCCCCCACCACGAGCCCCGCACAAAACACGCCCGCCTCAGGACCCAGAGCCGCACCGGCATAGCGGGTTATCAAGAAGCCGGTCCATGCCGCCGCCATTACCAGAAAATAATCACGACGCTCGGCGCGAAAAAGCACCGCAAATGCGTACGAGCCAACCAGCAGCGCCACCCATTCCAGCCAGAATGGCTGTACCGCTGGCGGCGGCTCGGTGAACACCCAGCCCAGCAAATTCGCAATCTCCGTGCCAGCAACGGTGCCGAACGTCAATTTGAGCAAGGTCGCCATAGCACCGGCGAATCGCGCGGTACCCGACACCAAATGCTGGCTGGACAGCTCAGATACGGCGTTAGTCAGCGACAGACCCGGCAACAGGACAATAACCGCCGCCACCACTACCGACTGCAGCGAGAGTGGCGAGACGTAGGTGGCAACGGCGAAAACGATCAACGTCGCCAATAGCGCAGCGATCGCGTCCATCGCTTCGGCGAGGCGCGGTCGGCGCATGCCGAACAGCGACAGTCCGCCAATCAACCAGCCGATGCAGGCGGCAGTAATGATTGCTACCCAGCCGGTATGCAGCAGGGTGGCGACGCTGGCGGATGTCAGACCGTAGCTAAATACCATTAGGGACTTGCCGCGTACGCCCGGGGCCACGTCTAGCGCCTTCAACGCGCGCAGTCCCTCGTGCAGACCCATTTCGCCGCGCATGACGCGCTCGGCGATGTCGTCGGCCTGACACAGCTTGCGGAGGTCGATGTCGCCTGGCTGTAGGCGGATCACGCGCGTCGTTTCGACCGCTTCGCGCCCCGCCCGCGCGTCTGAAAATGACAGCAGCAGACCGGTCGGGTTCGACCAAGGGTCACAGACGAGTTCGAGGCGCGCGGCGACAGCGCAGATCGCTCCCTCAAGTCGCTGCGCCGTCGTCCCGTACGCATGCAGCCGGCGCGCGAGCTGGCAAAGAAAATCGATACGGTCGGCGAAGCTGGCGTCAGTCATTGCGGCAGGTGTTGAGTGAGCGCGGTGCGCTCACATGTGGGGTCTACGTGACGTGGTCACTGGGGGGGCGCAGCTTGCATGAAT
>JBBSIY010000356.1:0-3710 GCA_038257785.1 Lysobacterales bacterium | reverse complement strand
GGCGCGCTGCTCATTGGCGATACAGCCGGCTTGCTCAACGTGCCTAAGATCAAAGGCACGCATCAGGCGCTGCGCTCCGGCATGCTTGCCGCCGAACACGCTGCCGTTTCGCTGGATTCAAAAGGCTTTGACGCCACGTTGCGCGGCTCGGTGGTGATGACTGAGCTAAAGCGCGTGCGCAATATCAAGCCCAGCTTCAAGAAAGGCCTATGGGTCGGGCTCATCAACTCGGGCTGGGAAACCTTGGTCGGCGGTGCGTCCCCGTGGACGCTGCGCAACAAGCCCGACTACAGCAGCTTGAGCAAGCTCAGCGAACACGAAACAGTGAAGCGTGACTACGTCGAACGCACCCTCGCCCCGCGCGACCGCCTCGCCGGCGTTTACTTCGCCGCAACCGAGCACGACGAAGATCAGCCGGTGCATTTACAGGTCGCCGACACCTCCATCTGCCTCACCAAGTGCACCGAGGAATACGGCAACCCTTGCGAGCGGTTCTGCCCCGCCGGGGTTTACGAGATGGTCGGCACTGGAAGCGAACGACGTCTGCAGATCAACGCCGCCAACTGCGTGCACTGCAAAACCTGTGACATCAAAGACCCATACCAGATCATCAACTGGATTACGCCGGAGGGCGGCGCTGGGCCGAACTACTCGAACCTGTAGGTTCGGGATTCGGGATTCGGGATTCGGGATTCGGGATTCGGGATTCGGGAAATCTAGCAGCGCACAGCCTCATCGGTGCGGCATAGGCCATGCGCCAGCTGTCCGCTTGAACGAATCCCGAATCCCAGCAAATAAAGCCCCGCATGGCCGCCGCCACGCTGCAAGGCCTCGGGCGCAGCCGTACATAACCAAAGGTTTGCGACGGATCACACTTTGCGTCTTGGCGTCGCTCAGCCACTGACCGATACTCGCCCGCTACATTGGTCTTCGGCCGTCATGTCAAACGCTTTTCAGTCCAGCCATCTTGATCGCCTCGAAGCCGAGAGCATTCACATCCTGCGCGAGTGCGCGGCCGAGTTTCATAACCCGGTGCTGATGTATTCGATCGGCAAAGACAGCTCGGTGCTGCTGCATTTGCTGGTCAAGGCGTTCTACCCGGCGCGGCCGCCAATGCCGATGCTGCATATCGACACCGGCTGGAAGTTCGCCGAGATGATTGCGTTTCGTAACCGACGCGCGGCTGAGACCGGTATTGAGCTGCGCGTGCACACCAATCCCGATGGCCTCGCTGCGGGCATCGGGCCGATCAGCCACGGTGCGACGGTGCATACCGACGTAATGAAGACCCAAGCCTTAAAGCAGGCATTGGACATATTCGGATTCGACTGCGCGATTGGCGGCGCTCGGCGCGATGAAGAAAAATCGCGCGCCAAAGAGCGCATCTTCTCTTTTCGCAGTGCCGAGCATCGCTGGGACCCAAAAAATCAGCGCCCGGAACTTTGGAATCTCTACAACGCGCGACTAAAACCAGGCGAAAGCGTGCGCGCATTTCCGCTGTCGAACTGGACCGAGCTGGATATCTGGCTGTACATCTACCGCGAGCAGATTGCAGTCCCCGATCTATACCTCGCTAAGCCACGCCCCGTCGTCGAGCGCGATGGCGCCTTGATTTTGGTGGATGACGCTAGATTGCCTTTGCGCGACGGTGAAATTCCTAGCTTGAAGTCAGTGCGATTCCGCACGCTCGGCTGCTATCCGCTGACTGGCGCAGTCGAGTCGGATGCCGACAGCCTCGAGAAAATCATTCAGGAAATGCTGATCGCGCGCACCTCCGAACGTCAGGGTCGGATGATCGATCACGATCCCTCTGCATCGATGGAAAAGAAAAAGCAGGAGGGCTACTTCTGATGAGCACTTCCGCCGACATTCGCAGCGACATCCGCGACTACCTGCACCAGCACGAAACCAAATCGCTGCTGCGTTTCATCACCTGCGGCAGCGTGGACGATGGCAAGAGCACGCTGATCGGCCGCCTGCTGCACGACTCACAGCAGCTGTTCGATGATCAATTGAGCGCGCTTACCGGCGACAGTCGTCGTCACGGCACGCAGAACGGCGAGTTGGACTTTGCGCTGCTGGTGGATGGGCTCGCCGCTGAGCGCGAGCAAGGCATCACGATTGATGTCGCCTACCGTTTTTTCGGCACCGAGAAGCGCAAGTTCATTGTCGCCGACTGCCCCGGCCACGAGCAGTACACCCGCAATATGGCGACCGGCGCTTCAACTGCAGATCTTGCGGTTGTGCTGGTCGATGCACGCAAAGGTCTGCTGACGCAGACGCGGCGACACAGCTACATCTGCGCGCTGCTCGGCATCCGCCACGTCGTGCTGGCCGTCAATAAGATGGACCTAGTTGACTACGGCCAAGACGTCTTCAACACCATTCGCGCTGACTATCGCCAGCTGGCACAGCAGCTCGGCATTCGCCATGTTGAATGCGTGCCGCTATCGGCCCTACGTGGCGAAAACCTCACCACAGCCTCTGACGCGATGCCGTGGTATCGAGGACCAAATCTGCTCGAACTGCTGGAGACAACGACGGTTGAAAGCGACGCTGACCGACAAGCGTTCCGAATGCCGGTGCAGTGGGTGTGTCGTCCAAATCAGGATTTTCGCGGCTTTGCTGGCACCTTGACGGCGGGTGAGATCAAGCCGGGTGACGCCATCGTCGCGCTGCCGTCCGGTCGGCGCTCAACCGTTGCGCGCATTGTTACCGCCGACGGTGATTTGAACGCGGCGCGCGCGGGCCAAGCCGTGGTGGTGACGCTCACTGATGAAGTCGACGTCAGCCGCGGCGACGTGCTCGCGGCCGCGCAAGATCCGCCGGAAGTTGCCGATCAATTCGCAGCGCACCTGCTGTGGATGGCCGATGCGCCGCTGCTGCCGGGTCGCGGCTATTGGCTGAAGCTGGGCGCGCGTACGGTCAACGCTACGGTCACCGATATCCGCCACCGGATTGACGTCAATTCGCAAGAGGAGTTAGCGGCGCGCGAGCTGGCGCTCAACGAGGTGGCCGTTGTGCATCTTGCGCTGGATCAAAGTATCGCCTTCGCCGCCTACCGCGAGGATCGTCAGCTTGGGGGCTTCATCCTGATTGATCGCGTGAGCCAGGCCACGGTCGCTGCCGGCACGCTGGATTTCGCCCTGCGGCGCGCCGCTAATATCCATTGGCAGCACGTGGATGTAGACCGCGCGGCGCGTGCCGCGTTGACGGCGCAAGCGCCGCGCTGCCTGTGGTTCACCGGCCTTTCGGGATCCGGCAAATCAACCTTGGCCAATCTGGTCGAAAAACGCCTGCTGGCGGCGGGCCAACACACCTATCTGCTGGATGGCGACAACGTACGCCACGGCCTCAATCGTGACCTCGGTTTCACCGATGCCGATCGCGTCGAGAACATTCGTCGCGTGGCCGAAGTGAGTCGGCTAATGGTGGATGCCGGACTGATCGTCTTGGTTAGCTTCATCTCCCCCTTTCGCAGCGAACGCCGGATGGCGCGCGAGCTGTTTGCGACGGGTGAGTTCATCGAAATATTCGTCGATACGCCGCTGGAAGAATGCGAGCGCCGCGATGTCAAAGGTCTGTATGCGAAGGCTCGCGCGGGTGAAATTCCCAACTTCACCGGCATCTCAGCGCCATACGAAGCACCGGAGACGCCTGAGCTATGGGTTAAAACTATAGTCGAGCGTCCGGCCGACGCCGTTGAACGG
>JBBSIY010000355.1:0-3738 GCA_038257785.1 Lysobacterales bacterium | reverse complement strand
CGGTATCGGTACTGCTGGCGATGACCGCCAGCTGCGCACTCTCAGGCGTCGCCGGCGCGCTGATCCCGGTCGGCCTGCGCAAGCTCGGCGCAGACCCCGCCACCGCCTCATCAATCTTGCTGACCACCGCCACCGACGTGTTCAGCATGGGCTGTTTTCTCGCCCTTGCAACATGGCTAGTGCTGTAGCGCAGCATGACCTTTGGCAGGGGTCACGGTTAATATTGCGTGAATTGTCGTCGCCCAAGGCGATGGCCCCGCATGAGGGGAGGGAGAAGCCCGCTCCAGGCAACTGGAGCGGGTTTTCTTTTTGTATTTTCCGGCGCGTCAGCAGTCGCGGCGCATGTCGGACGAACGTGCTGTCTCGGGCGAACCGAACGCGAACGAGACGCGCGCAGAACATTGAAGCGCGGATCAAACAGGGTTTACGGGGCAATCAACCGCGAAGCTTCACCTGAAGTGCGAAAAGCTGATCCAGTTGGCGCTCGTCCACTAGCCGCCAAGGGTAACCATGATTGCGCACTCGCCCCGGCGGCCTTTCTGTCATCGTGAACTCGAAGACGATACGGCGAGAATCGACCATGTCGATGAACCTCTGAATATCTGGGCGCTCGCAGTAAATCAGTTCGTTGTACTTGTACTGCACGCCAGCGGGCCTGTTGCGTGATTCGGCTTTCACGAACGCCGCGCGCGAGTGCTTTTCGGCTAGGCGCTCAGCCAACCGTTCGCGCGCCCATGCGCCGAGCGGTTGCGAATGCTTGTAGAGGTCGATCCCGTTTGGTGGTTCTTCGACGCCGAGGCGTAGCCCGAGATTGTTGTCCGTGGTCGTAACCTGCGAGTAGCACGAGTGCCGCCCCGCATCATCCGCTTGACCAATCGCGCGTAACCGATCTATTCCAGATTGCGCGATAGTCCAGATCGGTGCGAGCTGAAACAGGTTGATCTTGCCGGAAGACGATCGGTTGTCACGCGAGAGCTTGCACTTGAGTTCGATCCCCCTGAAGTCAGCACCTTGATCATTGTTCTCTTCGACACCTACGAGACGCTCGAATGTATGTCCAATACCCGTATCGCCGGACCTTTCGCTATCGATCCAACCTTGGCCGCTTATTGCATCAAAGCGGTCCAGCAAATCGGAAAGCGGCTCATCCAGCTGAAATTGCGGGGCATCGATTGGGAGACGAACAAAGTTGCCGGGAAGCGTCGGTACAGATGCGCCGAAAAGCATGTCCAAAAGGGAGGTGAACCGGTCGTCGCTGGCCTCCACGCTGGCATCAAAAAAATAGTGCTCTGACACATCATTGCCTCGGCACCGAAGAGCGATGAAGAGCCTGCGGCCGTTTGACTGATCATTCAGCATTGGATTCAGGCGCGTGACTCGGCGCTCTGGATATCGTTCGTAGTACTTCCAGCCAAACTCTTTCGCACGCTGCGTCACCACATCAACCCCATGCAACAGCACAGTAGCGTTGACTGAAGGGTCTGGAAGGGGGATATCCGGGAAGAAGGAATATGCCTCGGTTGGTATCAGCACGCCGTGCCGACCAGCATCGTCATTCGCGGTAAGAATCTTGGCGAAGACCTCTAAGGCAGTCGCATTTTCGTGTGGCCCCGTGACCTTCCTTGCGTAGGACTCAAGCTGCGCGCTCAAAAAAGCTCCCTTGCATCAACCAGTGATTTTCCGACGCAGTGAATCTCGTCGCTTTTATTGAAACCGCCAACCGTCAGCGGACTAATGCTTTTGGGCTTCGTGCCACGCCCGCGCTTACCATGCACCAACAGGCCTCGCGTGGGCTTGCCGACAACTCTTCCGTCAGGAGTCTAGATGCTCACCTGCGGCTTTCATAAATATTGGATATGCGGCCGCATGCACTTCGTCCCCGAATTCATTGAACATTCGAGAAATAACCGCTTCGAGCGTGGTGCACTCATCCGGCGAGAACGTTGGTGCGCCCGTGTTGATGTTAACGATCTGATCGGGCGCGTCATCCGGATGGAAAAGTAAATCACGCTTCGACATCTCGGCGAACCACCACAGCATCCCGTCAAAGGTGTTTTCGGTCAGCTGAGGGATACGATTTTTTTGCATAACTGCGCTCCTTGTTCAACGAAGTGGTAACGATGCTTGGTCCTGCTCCCGCGCTATCAGTTCGACTATGCGGGGCTTCAATATTTCTGCAACAGCTTCGATGGCTGGGACAACTACGCTGTTTCCAAACTGCTTGTACGCCTGCGTATCGCTAACCGGAATCTTAAAGCCGGCTGGAAAACCCATCAGCCGCGCGCATTCTCGTGGCGTGAGCCGTCGCGGGCGCTTGCGTGGGCCTTGCGACACGAGAATCTCCGAGCCGTCCTTGTAGTAGCGCGCCGATAGCGTGCGCGCTACGTTGTCGCCATCGACCAGACCGAAACCAAAACCGTTTCCGGCAGCGCGGTGTTTCGCGGCGTAAGCCTGTAGGTAGGTCCACATGTTGGGGGTCAGCGTGTACTTCGCGTTGACCTTGGCCTTGTCGCTTTCTGTATATGGCGCTTCCGCCGATTGCGTGCCGTCTTGCGGGTGCAGGATGCTCGACAGTTTCGGCCCGGCATCTGGCAGTCGCAGGTCATCCCAGCTGAAGCCGCACGCTTCGCGGAATCCGACGATCAAGATGCGTTCGCGATGCTGCGGCACGAAGCGACGCCCGTCGACCACCTTGTAGTGCACGTCGTAGCCGAGCTCTTCGCGCAGCACCGCAAGAATGGTGGCGAAGGTCTTGCCCTTGTCATGCGAGAGCAGGTTCTTAACGTTCTCTAGCAGAAATACCTTCGGCCGCTTCGCCGCAATGATCCGCGCCACGTCGTAGAACAGCGTGCCCTGTGTCGTGCACTCAAAGCCGTGTGGGCGCCCGAGGGCATTCTTTTTGGAAACGCCGGCGATGCTAAACGGCTGACACGGGAAGCCAGCTAGCAGCACGTCGTGATCCGGCACGTCCTCGGCTTCAACCGTGGTGATGTCGCCCACCAGCAGGTGGCCATCCTCCTGCGGAAAGTTGGCCAGATACGTTTTCTGCGCGTAGGTATTCCACTCGCTGGTAAACACGCAGCGACCGCCCTGCTGCTGAAAGCCGTGCCGGATGCCGCCGATGCCGGCGAACAGATCAATAAAGGTAAAAGCGTGTTCGTCGTTGGCGGGCGCGGTCAGCAGCGGCAGGATGCGTTGGCGCACCGAATCGACGCGATAAGACGGGACTTCCTCTCTCACTTCCCAGCGGCGCAGCGTGCTTTCGTCGATGTCCAGCAATTCGGCAACTTCGCGCTGGCTGTAGCGGTGACGGGCCTGATGAAGGATTTCGAGGGGGGAGAGAAGTGCATACATATGAGCTCATTCGCTGGGTCAACTAGCGCGCATCATGCGCGATAGTTGACCCAGAGTGCAATCGGCAATCCGCTGAGTAGACGTCTTACTAAGAGTCGCTGGGCACCCGCCTTCGCGGGTGCGACGGTGGGGGAGGTGTTGCGCGCTTTGGAGACGTTGTTGCGCGGCGTCAAACGGTCGCCGCAGGAATCGCTCAAGCGCCCGAGCCTGTGCGAAGGTTTGCATCCAGCGATCTATCCCCAGCCGTCGCACCCGCGAAGGCGGGTGCCCAGCGACATTGTTTATAAACACACAAAACGATGAAGCAACCCGCGGTTTTCATACACGCCAGCAGTCGGAACGGCACCCAGTACACCCGCGTTAACAGCCACATGGTGCAGCGCG
>JBBSIY010000354.1:0-3791 GCA_038257785.1 Lysobacterales bacterium | reverse complement strand
GGCGTGGCGCTGCCCATCGGCGTCACCTGCAATGGTCAGAGCTTCAGCAACTTCATGCTGATCACTCATCGCGGCGTTAGCGGGCCAGCAATTCTGCAGATCTCTTCGTACTGGCAGGCAGGAGACGCCCTGAGTATTGATATACTGCCCGATGGTGACGCGCTGGCGATACTCAACACCCAGCGTCGCGGCAGGCCGGCAGCTGAGCTGCGCAGCGTGCTGAGCGATCTGTTGCCCAAGCGATTTGCGCAGCGTCTATGCGAGCACTGGTGCGAGAGTAAGCCGATGCGGCGGTACAACGAGCCCGAGCTGCGCGCGCTGGCGGACTTGCTAGAACGCTGGCCGCTTGTTGCCAGCGGTACCGAGGGCTATCGCACGGCGGAAGTGACCTTGGGCGGGGTGGATACCGACGGACTGTCGTCCTCCACCATGCAATCAAAGCGTGTGCCGGGGCTCTATTTCATCGGCGAAGTAGTGGATGTGACCGGCTGGCTAGGCGGCTACAACTTTCAGTGGGCTTGGGCATCGGGATTTGCCGCCGGCAGCAGCGTGTGAGCGATGGGCCTAGATGGGCTCACGCCTGTCTCACTCACGTCGGGCTGGTGCTGGCCCGTCCACTGCTTGCGCTCATCCATGCAGTAAGCGCCGCCCATCGAGAACTTGCGGCAGGTGCTGGGGCGCTGTTGATAGATGCCGCAACTCATCGTTCGACGATCCAATGCGGCGCACCAGCCGTCCGCTGACTTCAGCAGCTGGTCTGGCCCGCTGATTTGCGGCGCGATTAGCCAGGCCGGCACGTTGTCGCCCGGCATCAGCACCACCTTCAGCCGACAGCAAATAGCCGAGCATCGGCCGCATAGATCGGAGCGTTCGGCATCGCGAATGTCATCATCTACGCGCGTCCGGTGGCTCACAGGCGGGTAACGCGAACAGAGCGCCCTTTGACTTTGCCGGCGCGCAGCCGGCTGAGTGCTTGGTTGGCTTCGGCTCGACGAATAGCAACATACGAACGCGTCGCAAAAATATCGATCTTGCCGACGGCTGCAGCCGGTAGGCCGGCGTCGCCTGTCAGCGCGCCCAAGATGTCGCCGGGGCGCATTTTCTCAGTGCGGCCTGCATCAAGTCGCAGCGTTACCATGCTGGGCTCTGGCGCAGATTTATTGACGAACGCCGCGACCTTGCTCCAGCTGAGGCGTGTGTCGAGGGACGATTCCAGCGCCAGCGCGCGCGGCACTTCGCGCGGCGAGCAGAGGTTCAGTACCAGTCCATCGCGACCCGCACGCGCGGTGCGTCCGATGCGATGCAGGTAGGTGTCGGTGTCGGTAGGCAGTTCGTAATTCACGACTGCCGCGAGGTCTTCGATGTCGAGGCCGCGTGCGGCGACATCACTGGCCACCAGCACGGTGCAGCTGCGGTTGGCGAAGCGCAGCAGCGTTTCGTCGCGATCACGCTGCTCCATCTCGCCGTGCAACGGTAGCGCGGAAAATCCCGCCGACGCTAACGATGCGGCCACGTCATCGACATCGCGGCGCGTATTACAGAACACCACCGACGACTCTGGCGCGTGGTGCAACAGAAGGCGCGCGAGTGCGGTTGGCTTGGCGTTGAGATCGACTTCATGGAAGAGCTGGGTCAAGGTGCCGCCGGCGACATCTTCAGCGACAGTGACTTCAGCTGGGTCGCGCAGCAGGCTGCGGGCGATTGCGCGAATGCTGTCGGGATAGGTGGCTGAGAACAGCAGCGACTGACGCTCGCGCGGCGTCTTGCCGGCAATTTCGCGAATCGCCTCTTCAAACCCCATGTCGAGCATGCGGTCGGCTTCATCCAGCACCAGCGTTCGTACGCCGCCCAGATGCAGGTTCTTCTTGCGCATCAGCTCCTGCACCCGGCCAGGCGTACCCACCACGATGTGCGGGTCGTGCTGTTCCAGCGATGCAAGCTGGGGGCGTAGAGAGACGCCGCCAGACAGCAAGAGAAGTTTGACGTTGGGAATAAACGCGGCGAGTCGGCGGATTTCCTTGCCGACTTGATCGGCGAGCTCGCGCGTTGGGCACAGCACCAGCGCCTGCGCGCGAATCACCGCAGGGTCGAGGCGAGTGAGCAGGCCCAGCGCGAACGCTACGGTCTTGCCGCTTCCTGTTGGCGCTTGGGCTATGAGGTCGCGACCCGCCAGAACGGTAGGCAGCGATTGCGCCTGTACCGGGGTCATCGAGGTGTAGTTGAGCGCGGTCAGCGCCTGCAGTAAGGGGGCTGGCAGGGGCAGCGATGTGAAGTCAGTCATGCGCCATGATACGGGGCATGCGTCTCAGAGGCGGTGCGCTAGTGCACCGCCGCATCGCGTGGGGCGCTAGAACTTGCCCATGAAATCGCCCTTGCCGACTTCAACGCCGTTATGGCGAAGCAGGGCATAGGCGGTAGTCATGTGGAAGAAAAACTGTGGAATTCCGTAGGACAGCAGGTAAGCCTGACCTTGCAGCGTGCGCTCCTTCGGTGTGCCCGGCCGCAGCACGATGTTGCGCGATTCGGAGCCCTCGAAAGCTGCTGCATCCAGCCCATTGATGAACTCCAGCGTCTTGGTGATGCGCACCTGCAGGTCCGCAAACGTCTGTTCATTGTCATCAAAGGCAGGCAGATCAACTTCCGCCAGACGGCCTGGAACGCCCTTGGCAAAATCGCAGGCGATTTGCACCTGCCGAGTTAACGCGAACATGTCCGGAAACAGCCGCGAATTCAGCAGCACTGCCGGCTCGAACTTCTTGTCTATGGCGTGCTGCTCGGCCTTCTTCAGCATTGCGGCGAGGCTGTTCAACATTTGGTTGAACACGGGCACTGAAGCGGCGTGCATAGAAACAGACATGGGCGGTAATTCTCGTGAGGAGGGGAGGCTGTGCATTCAAGGCACAGCCTAATGACGTGGTGTCAGGCTAGCGCCGCTTCAAGCTCTGGAATCAGCTTGAACAGGTCGCCGACTAGTCCGATGTCGGCGACTTCGAAGATCGGCGCCTCGGCGTCCTTGTTGATCGCCACAATGGTGCCGGCGTCTTTGATGCCGGTGAGGTGCTGAATGGCCCCCGAGATGCCGATTGCCACGTAAAGCTCAGGCGAGATAATTTTGCCCGTCTGGCCGACCTGCATATCGTTCGGCACGTAGCCCGCGTCCACTGCTGCACGCGAGGCTCCGACGCCCGCGCCGAGCTTGTCGGCCAACGCGAAGATGATGGCAAAATTTTCTGCCGAACCCACGCCCCGGCCACCGGAAACCACACGGCCAGCGCTTTGCAAATCAGGCCGATCCGACTTGCCTTGTTTGAGTTCGACAAACCGCGTGTGAGCTGGCAGCGCAACGTCGAGGGTGGCTGTCTCCACCGTGGCGCTGCCACCTGAAGCGGCAGCGGCCCACGAAGCTACGCGCACGGTTGCCACGACGGGTTTGTCGCTCGGCGCATCGACGGTGATGATGGCGTTGCCAGCGTATATCGGACGGGTGAATTGATGACTGGATTCGACCGTCATCAGATCGCTAACCTGAGCCGCGCCGAGCAGGGCAGCAACGCACGGCATTAGATCCTTGCCGAATGTCGTCGAGGGGCCAAACACGTGGCTGTAGCCCTTGGCGAGCGCGGCGATCTGCGGTGCCAGCACTTGCGCGATGGGATGGGCGTTGGCGGCGTTAGCGACCGTGATTACTTTGCTGATGCCGCTAATCGTGGCGGCCTCAGCAGCGATGGCCGTCGGGTCATCAGCAAGCACTGCGATATGAATGTCAGCACCGCTGATGGCGGCGGCGGCGG
>JBBSIY010000353.1:0-3804 GCA_038257785.1 Lysobacterales bacterium | reverse complement strand
GGTCTCAACGATGACGAGATCGAACGCCAAGCTCTTTAGATAGGCAATGCAGTCGCGCAGCACCAAGTTGGTCGCCATGTGCTGCCGGCGTGTCGCCATCGAGCGCATGAATACGCGCGGGCTGCGCAGCGAATTCATGCGAATGCGATCACCAAGCAGCGCGCCGCCCGTGCGCCGGCGGGTAGGATCGACGGAAATCACGGCGATGCGCATCTGCGGAAATGCAGCAAGAAAGCGATTCAGCAGCTCATCGGTGACGCTCGATTTACCAGCACCGCCAGTGCCGGTGATGCCGATCACGGGCGCGGTCGGGCGGGATTCATTGTCGCGTGATTCGGGATTCGGGGCGCAAGCCTCGTGACGACCTTCGTTTGACCAGCCCTTGCGCAGCGTGGCCAACTCGGCTTCGCTAAACGCACCGTCTTCAATCGCGCTGAGCGCGCGACCAATCGCGATCTCATCAGTCAAATCCGTGACGCCCGCATCTAACGAATCGCGAACCCCCACGTCAGTGTCCACGCCACTATTAACAAGAGCGGCCGAATCCCGATGCGCGCTTTCCCGCGCAGCGCCCGCGCGCCGCACGACGTCTTCAATCATCGCCACCAGTCCCATGTGCATACCATCGTTGGGGTGATAGATCCGCTCAACACCGTAGGCTTCGAGTTCGCGAATTTCCTCCGGAGTGATGGTGCCACCGCCGCCGCCGAACACTTTAATGTGGGCGGCACCGCGCTCACGCAGCATGTCGATCATGTACTTGAAGTACTCGACGTGCCCGCCCTGGTAGCTCGACAGCGCGATCGCATCGGCGTCTTCCTGCAAGGCCGCACGCACCACGTCCTCAACGCTGCGGTTGTGCCCAAGGTGAACCACCTCGGTGCCCTGCGCCTGAATCAAACGCCGCATGATGTTAATTGCGGCATCGTGTCCATCGAACAGACTGGCCGCCGTTATAAACCTCATCGGTGGCGTTTCTGCCGACGTTAACGACTTTGGCGCAGGAGCAAGCGAACTGGCGGCAACTGACATCAGCGACTCCGAAACAGGGCAATCAGCCGATGATTCTATCGCGCGAGCAGGATTCGGCCTTCGCTACGCCACCGTATGGCCCCGGCTGCATCCATTTTCTTCAATTCGACGTAATAGACAGCGACTTGCAACAGAGTAAACTTTTGTCACACGAAATCCGCTCGGCGGGGTACGAGCGCTTTTCATCTGTCGGTGCTAGTTTCGACAGTTCCCTGCCCATCCACCCCAAGGAGACTTCAAAATGATGAAATTATCAGCACTCGCGGCAGGTGTCCTGCTTGCCACTTCGCTCTGCCAACCGACGATGGCGGCCGACCACCGTGATGGTCCCTTGGCGTCCGGCGACCCAGCCGCCGATTTCAACGACGTATACGTTTTCATCAACCCGAATGACCCGACCGAGACGATTCTGATCGGCACGGTTTTCCCTGATGCGCCTGACGGCGCGCGTTTTTCCGACGCCGTGGACTATCAGTTCTATATCGACAACGGCTCGGGCACTTCTGTCGACATCACCTGCAGCTTCTCAGATGGCGGCCAGACCTACGTGTGCAACAACGCCAGCGGCTCGTTGTCCGCCACCGGCCGCGTTGAGCAGACCGTCGCCAACGCTAATTTTCGCGTCTATGCGGGCCTCCGTGACGACCCGTTCTTCTTCGACGGCCCGCAGTTCAACGCAATTCGTCTGGGTCAGGCCTCCGGATTTCGCACGCCCGGCGTCAACTCATTCGGCACCTTCAACACGCTCAGCATCGTCATGGGCATCAAGAGCAGTCAGCTGACCAACAACGGAGCCAATCCCATCCTGAAGGTGTGGTCGGCGAGCGACCGTCAGGGCGACACGGGCATTTCAGCCGGTCATTCAGGCATGTGGTACGACACCGCCAACCCTGGCCACGGCGTTTTGCTGCAGGCGTTAGCGCCAGGCGCGCTGGGGGCAAACTCACCGCGCAGCATGGTGGTGTACTGGAACGTATTCGAGGCGACGGGCGCGCAGCTATCGCTGTACGGCATCGGCCCGATCAACAACCGCTCGGTCTCTATACCCGTGACCAGCGCCACGGGCGGCAACTTCCCTCCAGCAACCGTTCAGGGCCCTAACTTCATGCAGCCGGCTTTCGGCAACTTGAACTTCACCTTCACCGGCTGCAACAGCGGCACGATGGCGGTGGTTTCGACGCGCGCCGGATTTCCATCGCCGACCATTAATCTGACCCGCCTCACCAACGTCGAGAACCTGCCCTGCACATTCTTTGATTCGGGCCAGATTGACCGCAACGGTCGACCAGCCATTAACACCGCGTTGATGGGTTCGGTGCGCGACAACCCTGCGCTGAAAGATGCCTATAACCGGGCCGCCAACCCAGCGATGTGGGACGCCATGTTCCGCTCAGAATTTGAGTTCTCCATGACCGCACTTGATGGCCTAGACGGCGCTCCCGGCAACGGCGTCACCGGCCTGTCAATTCCGGCGCTGGCTGGCGTGCTGCTCGACGACCGAATCATCATCGATACGCGCATTCCCACCTGCGGCCAGTACTTGGCCGTCGAGCTGGGGCTGACCACGGCCTGCGGCGGCCGTACGCTGGACGCCGACGTTATCGACGTGTCGCTCGCAGGTTTGGTAGGTCCTGGCGTTAGCGACAATGTGCCCAACGACAGCGTCTTCTTGAGCAACTTCCCGTTTATGGGTGCGCCGCAGTGAGGTACCGGGGCAGATCGTCGCTGCTGCTAGCATCCAAGTTATCGATAGCGATTAAGAACACGATCTGCCCCAGTTTGGCGTCATTGGTACTGCTCGCTGGCTGCGCCGGTGAGCAAGCCCTTAGATCGCCAGAAGGCCACGCCTCGGAAGCATCAGCGACGCCCGCTGCTGATGCCTTTGAGGCCCCTTCGCTAGATCAGATCTGGCCGATCTCAGTTCGTTACTATCGAACGACCTCGGCCGATATTTACCTTGGCAACGTTGATGCGCGGATTGATACCCTGCAAAGACGGGTTGATGCCGGTCACCGCGAACGCGCCGAAGCGCTAGCGGGTCAGCTGTATCACCGCTACAAGCTCCGTGGCAGCCTGCAAGACGCTGATCGTGCCACGGCGCTGCTGGCAGAACGTGCAGCGAGCAACTGGCTAACCCCAAGCGGCATGGTGCTTTACGCCATTACGCTGTCCGGGCTGCACCGTTTTGATGAGGCCGACGGCTGGCTGCAAAAAGCGAAAGAGGCCGGAGCCAAAACTGAAGAATGGCGTGACGTGGCGGCCGATATCATGGTCGCCCGCGGCGACTACAGCGCACTGGCCGATGAGCTGGCGACTTCGGTAGAGCCTGTGCCTGACTTTTATGCCCTCGCCCACCGCGCCGATTTGCGCCTGCTGCAAGGCGATCTCGAAGGTGCCGAACGACACTTCTTGGCCGCGCAAACCCAATATCGCGACAGCAACCCCGTGCCCTTGGCATGGCTACACACGCAAATGGGCATTGGCTACCTGCGCTTTGGCCGGATTGAAGACGCCAAGCGCTTTTTCAGCGCGGCGGTCGAACGCCTGCCGGGCTACTTCCTTGCGGAAGAGCACTTGGCGGAATGCGAGGCTCTGCTCGGTGAGCGTGCCTCGGCTCGGGCGCGCTATCAGCGTGTGATCGAACAGACGGGCAACCCCGAATTTGTTGCCGCGCTGTCGTCGCTGGAGCGAGAGTCAGGCAATATCGAACAAGCCAACGCGCTGGCTGCGCAGGCAACGGCCGGCTATGAAGAGCTGCTGAGCCGACTACCC
>JBBSIY010000352.1:0-3807 GCA_038257785.1 Lysobacterales bacterium | reverse complement strand
CTCGACGCCATTCGCGCGCAGGGCTTATTCAAGTCCGAGCGCGTGATTGCCTCCCCTCAGTCGGCCGAGATTACCTTGGCCGACGGTCGTCGCGTGCTCAACTTTTGCGCCAACAACTATCTAGGACTGGCTGACCATCCGCAGGTGATTCAAGCCGCCAAAGACGCGTTAGACAGCCACGGATTCGGCATGGCCAGCGTGCGTTTCATTTGCGGCACGCAGGATCTTCACAAGAAGCTGGAAGCAACGATTGCTGATTTCTTTGGCATGCAGGACAGCATCCTCTACGCCGCGTGTTTTGACGCCAACGGCGGCCTGTTTGAACCATTACTCGGCGAGCACGACGCGGTCATTTCCGACGCGCTAAACCACGCCTCCATCATCGACGGCGTGCGCCTATGTAAAGCCAAGCGCTATCGCTACGCCAACTGCGACATGGCCGATCTCGAAACCCAGCTCAAGCAAGCGCGGATCGATGGCGCGCAGACGATTCTCATCACTACCGACGGCGTGTTTTCGATGGACGGCACCATCGCCCCGCTCGACGCGATCACCGCTCTGGCCAAGCAATACGACGCTCTCGTGCATATCGACGAATGCCATGCCACAGGCTTTCTTGGCGCAACTGGCCGCGGGTCGGCGGAGGTGCGCGGCGTGTTGGAAAAGATCGACATCGTTACCGGCACGCTGGGCAAAGCGCTTGGCGGCGCGCTTGGCGGATTCACCGCCGCACGCGCAGAAATTATCGAACTGCTGCGCCAGCGTTCGCGTCCCTATCTGTTTTCCAACTCGCTGCCGCCGCATGTCGTGGCGGCGGGCAGTGCAGTCTTCGCCATGCTGGCCAGCGCCGATCAACTGCGTGAAACCCTCGCTGAGAATACGCGCTATTTCCGCCAAAAAATGATCGCGGCCGGTTTCACATTGAAACCCGGCGAGCATCCGATTTGCCCGGTGATGCTGTTCGACGCGCCGCTGGCGCAGCGCTTCGCTGAGCGCCTGCTGGAAGAAGGCATCTACGCCATTGGCTTCTTTTTCCCGGTGGTGGCGAAAGGTCAGGCGCGCATTCGCACGCAGATGTCGGCGGCGCATACGCGTGAACATCTGGATCGCGCAATAGACGCATTCAGCCGCGTCGGGCGCGAGCTAGGCGTTATTGCCTGATGAACGATCTGCTCACCCGCGCAATGCACACGCTGTGGTCACTGGCCTGTCTAATCTCATTCGGCATATCCGCTACGCCGACTGCCGATGCGGACGAATTGTCAGCGCTGGATCGCGCCCGTGTCAGCATCGGCACGTTTGCAAATACGTTGAACCTAGAAGGTCGCGCTGACGGCCGGGTGTCGTTTGATGAGAACACGTTGATAGAGGGCTCAACGCGCGATTTTGCCGACGACTTCTCTATCGGCGATCGGCGCTCAATTGGCCTTTGGGAGCTCGGCTGGCGACCGTTTGAGCGCCACGAGTTCGGCCTGCGTCACTATCGCGACGAGCGACGCAGAACGGCGCGCTTAGATGATGATCTACGTTTTGACGGTGAGGTTTTTCCGTTTTCGGTTGAGCTCAAAGGCCGCGCGGCATTTAGCGCACTCGAGCTGATCTACACGGGCTGGTTTCACGCCGAGCAACAGTCGGCACTGGGCGTGCAGGTGGGCGTGTTGCGGCTGGCAGGGAGCCTGTCGATATCGGGCGAGATTCGCAGCGACGAATTCGGCACTGAACAGGGCGAAGCCAGCGTTTCGAATCGCGTGTTCGCACCGCTGATCGGCCTCAGCGGACGCTACGTTTTTAATCGCCACCTGCGCGGATTCGCCGAAGTGCGGGCGGTCAAACTCAACTATGAAGGCATCGACGGCAAAGCATTTTCGGCGACGGCGGGCATAGAGCTATATCCGTTCCGTCACCTCGGAGTTGTACTGCAATATTCCGACACGTCGATACAGGCCGAACGACGCACCGACAGCTTGTGCGGCGAGCTGGAAGTTGGCTTTAGCGGTCCGCAGGCGCTGCTGCGCTGGCGGATGTAGCGGCAGCCAGCGCTAATCGCGCGGCGTCGGCATCGGCGTTCGTTGACGGTACTTTTCGTAAAGTCGGGTTTGCCTAGAGCGTAGATCAATTTCGCGACCGGCGATCCAAGCGCGTTGGACCTGAGTGGTGATCTCAAACGGGTCGCCATCGGCCACAAACAGCGTCGCGTCTTTGCCGACTTCTAACGAACCTACGCGCTTATCAACGCCCAATATCTGTGCCGGATATAGGGTGATGGCACGCATCGCCTCATCGGCCGGCAGGCCGTTCGCGACCGCAGTAGCCGCGTGATAGGGCAGATTGCGCATATTGGAGGTATGCGCCTCAAAGCCGTCGTCGGGGATAGCGATAGCGAAGCGCACGCCCGCAGCAAAGAGCTTGCCGGGATTGGCGTAAGCCGCATCGGGCGCATCGAAGCGGCGCAGCGGCAGCAAATGCGTACCACTCACGATCACCGGTGCGTTGGCGGCGCGCAGCGCATCGGTAACGCGCCAAGCCTCTAGGCCGCCGGCGATAATCGGGCGCAGCCCGTGCTTCCCTGCAAACGCCAACGCCTCCTCAATGGCGGGCGCAGTATTGGCGTGAAACATCACGGGGCGCTCGCCAGTGAGAAAGGGGCGCATTGCGGCGAGACGCAGATCAGGCACCGCTGCCGCCTTCACTGCCTCGGCACTCGTGTAGGCCTTGGCCTCATTGAACGCCTGATCTAACGCGCCGCGCTGCTGCTCTGTTTCTTTCAGCGCTGCCGCCAGCGCTTTTGCAGGCAGGAAAGGTGGCGGCGACTGTGGCCAGATCACATGCAGCGCCAGAGGCGCATCGACCTGCATGTCGTCAATCGTCCAGCCCTCCAGCTGCAATAGCACCGACGTGCCGACGATCCCCACCGACCCACTCGGTCGGCTAAGCGCTAGCAACACACCGTTTGCACGGGCCACTGGGATGTACTCGCTATCGGCGTTGATGGCGACTTCGGCACGCACGTTGGCGGCATTGCCGCCCACCTCTCGAAGGTCCACCGAGGCGCGTACGGCCTCGATCTCGTTCAAGCCCAACACGCTATTGCCCGCCAGCAAGCCTGGATAGACACGACGACCTGCCAGATCGACCACTTTTGCGCCGTCAGTACTGACCTCATCACCGCCAATCGCAGCAATCTTTCCATCCGCCATACGAAGACGTCCGCCTGAAATCATCGCCCCGCTTTGTGGGTAGAGATCAGCATTGACGAATACAAGGGACGACGCACCGTTTGCCGCCGGAACGTTTTCATGCGCGAATGCCGAGGTCATCAGCGTGGTGGCAAATAGCGCGATCAGCAGCCCGACCGATTGCCGAACACGCATGCGTGCATGACCAATCATCTCAATGTCCATGCGCTTGCGCCTCACAGCTGTCAAAGGTTTGCCCCGCGCTGTAGAGACCGCGCCCAGACGCATAGCGCAACCACGGATATAGGCCTTCAGGCGTTTGTGTTGCAGCCGGAGCGTCGTCAGCGCTTTCTGATTTTTTGGCCGCCGGCTCGGTCGCCACAAGTGCGAGCAGCTCAACCCGGGCCGCAGCCGCTGTCGCGAGCAGTCGCTCGCGCTCGGCTAGATCTCGACGCTGCATCGCTGCGTCTTCAGTGCGATCAAACATAGGTTGTCCGTCGATCCACGTTTGCTCGGCGCGTGACAACGCCGATAGGGGCGAGCCGTTCCACAGCACAAAGTCAGCGTCCATACCCGGCCGCAGCGCGCCGACTCGGTCATCGATACCGAGCTGCTTCGCGGGATTGAGCGT
>JBBSIY010000351.1:0-3851 GCA_038257785.1 Lysobacterales bacterium | reverse complement strand
CGCGCTGATCATTATAGGTCGCTCACCGACAGCAGACTGGTTTAGCCTTCACATCGTCGTTCATCTATCGCCATCGTCGATGACCTGCCCATCCTCACTGTTTCAGCTTGACGCTCGGCTTGCAGCCGACACCATTCCGATATGCGAACTCTCGCTTAGCAGCGTGCGTTTGATGAACGATACGCGCTGGCCGTGGCTGATTGTGGTGCCGCGCGTAGCCAACATGCGCGAGCTGATCGATCTTGACTGTGCGCAACAGGCGCAGCTGTGGAAAGAGATTTCCCAGTGTTCTCGCGCCCTGCTTGCGCAATCAGCACCCGACAAACTTAATGTCGCGGCGCTCGGCAACGTCGTGGCTCAACTGCATGTGCACGTGATTGCCCGTCACACGACCGACGCCGCGTGGCCTGCACCGGTTTGGGGGCGTGGCGCCGCCCAGCTCTATACAGAACGAGATTCGTCAGCGTTGGTAGACGCCATTAATGTCGCACTTACGCATGCCTGAGCGCTTGCCGGCCATCGAGCGACTGGGCGACAGCGCCTTACTGCTGCGCTGGCACGGCGGCATCGATTCGACAATCAATGCGCACGTGCATCGGGTAGCAAGAATACTCAATAGCGAGAGCCCGCCATGGTTGCTGGACTGTGTGCCCGCCTACGCCAGCTTGGCGCTCATGATTGATCTCGACCACGCAGATACGTCATTGACTGATGCCGAACGCTGGCTAACAACAAGGCTGTCCATCGACCACGCCGACGGTGTCGACAGTGTCGATACCGCTTCACGTCCCTGCGTAGAAATTCCAGTCTGCTATGACGCCGACTTCGGCTTAGATCTGCCGACGATTGCCGAAGCGACGGGTTTTGCGATCAGGGAAATCGTTGAACGCCACAGCGCGCCCGTCTATCGGGTCGCCATGCTCGGCTTTTCGCCGGGGTTCCCCTACTTGCTTGGATTGGATGCCGCTTTGGCGATGCCCCGCTTAGGCACGCCGCGCGTCGATATAGCTGCTGGCAGCGTTGCCATTGGCGGCGCGCAAACCGGGATATACCCGAGCAGCAGCCCCGGTGGCTGGCGCCTTGTTGGGCGCACCCCGCTGAACGTGTTCGATCCAGCGCGTACGTCGCCAAGCCTGCTGCATCCTGGCGACTCGGTGCGCTTTGTCGCCATCAACCGCCTGCAGTTCGATGAATTCACCGCATGAGTCTTGAGGTAACAGCGGGTGGCCTACTGACGACTGTGCAAGACGCGGGTCGGTTTGGAGTCGCTGCGCTGGGCGTCGGGACCTGTGGGGCTGCTGATCACTACTCGTACGCCATCGCCAACTTGCTGGTCGGCAATTCTGCAGCGTCGGCCGCACTCGAAGTCACGCTTTGCGGACCGACAATTAGGGTCAGACGAGGTGTCTGCATCGCAATCACGGGGGCGCAGGCTGATGCCGATATTGACGGCACGCCCATATCCCCATGGCGTCGCATCGATGTCCCTGCCGGAAGCATGCTGCGGGTTGGCAACTGCCGCACCGGCGTGCGCGCCTATATCGCGATTGCCGGCGGCATTGCGACGACACCGGTGATGTGCAGTCGATCAACCGACCTGCGAGGGGGCTTTGGCGGCCTTGACGGCCGTGCCTTGCGCAAGGGCGACATGTTGCCTACTGGCGAATGGTCGTCAACAGCGAATGAACGCATCGCGTGTGAACGACTCGCTATCGCTAGTCGCTGGGTCAATCCACTGCCTGATCTTGATCTTGATCGTCCGGCGACGCTGCGCTTTGTCCCCGGCAGCGATGCTTTGCGGTCCGGCCACGCGTTGAGTCAAACAACTTGGAGGGTCGATACGCGCAGCAATCGGCAAGGTGTTCGTCTCTCGGGGGAATCGATCGCGCCGATCAATAGCCGGGAGCGCATCTCCGAGCCCGTCGTGCCGGGCACGATTCAGCTGCCGCCGGACGGTCAACCCATCATTCTTGGTGTCGATGCACAGACTGTCGGCGGCTATCCGCGTATCGGTCACATCATCCGCGCAGACTGGCCGCGCCTCGCCCAGCTGGCAGCGGGCGAAGTCCTTGCATTGCAGCAGGTTGATCAGGCCGAAGCAGCGGCCGCAGCGCGGTCGCAACGGGCGCGCCTTGCCCGCATCGCGCTGGCGCTTGGCCACTACCGGCAGCGCTGAGACGCGACTTTCGGCAAACTCCACGCGTGAAAACGCATATCGACTTTAACTGCGATCTTGGCGAAGGCTGCGGAAATGACGCGGCAATTCTTCCGTTAATCAGCTCCGCCTCGCTGGCCTGCGGCTTTCATGCCGGCAATGCGCTCAGCCTGCGCGATGCCATTGCTGCGTGTCGTGATGCCGGCGTTGCAGTCGGCGCGCATCCGTCGTTCGATGATCGCGAGCACTTTGGTCGCCGTGAACATGCCCTACCGCCCGCTGATATCTACGCGCTGGTCACCTACCAAGTCGCCGCGACTTCAGCGCTCGCTCGAGCAGCTGGAAGCCGACTGGCCCATGTCAAACCGCACGGCGCGCTTTACAACTTAGCCGCGCGTGACGTTGCCTGCGCGGCCGCGATCGCACAGGCCGTGCGCGACCTTGATCCCACGCTGCGTCTATACGGACTCGCAGGTTCCGAGTTGACCGCCGCCGGCGAAAGTGTGGGCCTTGCGACAGTGCACGAGGTGTTTGCCGAACGTCGCTACGAGGCAAACGGACAGCTCACGGAGCGCACCCAAACCGACGCGGTGATTAGCAGTCTCGATCAGTGTCTGAAGCAGGTTCAGCAGATGCTAGTGCACGGCAGCGTCATCGCGCGCACCGGCGAGCGTGTGCCTGTGCGTGCCGACAGCCTGTGTTTGCACGGTGATCGTGCGGATGCTGTTGAGTTCACCAAGGCGCTGCGGAGCGCTTTAAATAGCTGGGGCGTGGACGTGCGCGCGCCGAGTACGGCCGCATGACGACAGCCGTGGACTTTTGGCCCCTCATCGGCGTGCTGTGGGTGATTGCCGGCTTCGCGCTGCGGCTCAATCCGGCGCTGGTGGTAGTCAGTGCAGGCTTAGTGACCGGTTTGGCCGCCGGCCAATCGTTGCTGATCGTACTTGAGCTCTTTGGCGAGGCCTTTACCCGCCAGCGCTATCTCGCGCTGGTGCTGCTGACCCTGCCGGTGATTGGTCTGCTGGAGCGACACGGCTTGAAAGAGCACGCTCAGGCGTTCATCACCCGCATGCGCGGTGCAACAACGGGGCGGCTGCTGATCGCTTATCTGGCTCTGCGTCAGATTGCCGCGACGCTCGGCTTGACTAGCCTCGGCGGTCATCCGCAAACGGTGCGACCGCTGCTCGCGCCGATGGCCGAAGGCGCGGCAGAAATGCGCGGCCCATTGACGGATGATCAACGCCAGCGGCTGCGCGCAATGTGTGCCGGCACCGACAACGTCGGGCTGTTCTTCGGCGAAGACGTCTTCATTGCGTTCGGTGCCGTCCTGCTGATGCAGGGCTTCTTCGCCGATCAGGGCATCATGCTGGAGCCACTGCAAATTGCGCTTTGGGGGATACCCACTGCGCTGTGCGCATTCTGCATTCACAGCCTGCGCATCCTGCGCTTTGAAAAGCAGCTTCACCGATGATCACTTTGCAGTGGATTTACTGGCTCGCTGGCGTGTATTTCGGCTGGATTGCCTTGCGCTCGGCCCTCGATACGCACAACCCGCGACGCCACACGACGGCGTTGTTTTGGGCGCTGTTGGCGCTGAGCTTTTTGCTCGGCGAACGGCTTGCGCCTGCGCTGATGGGGCTGGTTGCTGTGGCAATGGCGGTGATTGCCGGATTCGGCGGTCTGCGCCTAGGGCGTT
>JBBSIY010000350.1:0-3878 GCA_038257785.1 Lysobacterales bacterium | reverse complement strand
ATTTCAAGCTGCCATCTCTCGCGATTGGCGTTCAAACCTCGCGTGCCGTCAGTCCCTATCGAAACCACCGTGATCATGCGACGCTTGCGCCGAACTGCCGCCCATACGTGAGGAACACCGATGACGATTTGCCCGATTGCGCTGGCTGTGGGCTGCAAGAAATGTCCGGTCTACGCCGTTTGTCCGCTCACCACGGTCATTGGTGACGAGGTGAAAGATGCACCGGCGGCTAAGCCTGCCAGCAAGGCGGCTGGCAAGCGCAAGCCGAAGTAGTTGGCTATTCCGCGACCGATTTAGCCTCGGCGGTCGCCAGCACGTCGGCGGCCGGTGCCTGCGGTTTGCGCCCGCTGATGAACGGATGCAGCAGCGTGGCGGCGAGGATGATCATCACACCGAGGTAGAAGGTCGGAGTCAGCTCGAGCTGCTCGTTCAACAAGATGATTGCGAGCACGACGGCATAAACGGGCTCCAAATTGACCGCCAGCTGTACCCCAAATGCCGTCATATGGCGCAGGGCGATGAGCGAAAGCGCGAAAGGCAGCAGCGTACAAACGAAGGCCAGCAGCAGTAGCAGCACGCTGTCGTTAAGTGTCGGCAGCTGCAGCAGCGCGCCATCGCCCGCCCAGCCCAGCATCAGCAGGAGCGGCGCTATCAGCGTTAGGAACGCGGTGCCTGCGCCGAGCTCGACAAAGGTGACCGTCAGCGGATCAGCGCGGTCGACCATGCGCTTGTTGAGCGCGCCAAAAAACGCCACCAAGATCGCTGAAATCACGCCCACTGCGATGCCAAGGCGCATTTCAGACGGCACGCCTCCCACCACCAGCGCAACGCCGGGAATCACCGCCGCCCCGAGAATCAGTTCGCGCATTTCAAAGCGTTTGCCGGCGAGCCAGGGCTCAATCACCGCTAAAAACACCGATGCCGTGGCCATACACGACGCCGCTACGGACGCATTCGCGAGTTTTATCGAGGCGTAGAACGTCAGCCAGTGCAGCGCTACCAACACGCCGATGAACGAATACGCTGCCATGACGCGCGGCGACATCTGCCGTACGCCGCGCCAGACCTTTGGCACCAGCGCCAGAGCGCCGATCACCAGCAGCATGCGCCACCAGACTAGGGCGAGCGCCGACAGGGTAATCAGCTTACCGAGGATCGCTGTGAACCCCCACAGCAGCACGCAGAAATGAATCTGCCAGAAGGCTTTGACGCTGGGTGACATCGACATCTGCTTGCCTAGCCGGTTGCGGTGGCATTGTTGAGGCGCGCCAGCTGCCGCCACTCGGCACGCTCGCTGCGGCACTCGCTGCCGCCCTCGCGAAAATCTCGACAAACCTGCGGTCGACGCGCATAGATGGTGCAGCGAAACGTCTCGCGATCTAGCGCGGCGCACCAGCCGTCATCGGCCTTGGCGAGCACGCTCAGCCCATATTCGTCGCTCACGATCAAGTGCTGCGGCGGGTCGTCGTCTGGCATGACCAACACGGGCAGCAGGCAGCAGCAGGCCTGGCAGTTGCTGCAAAGTAGCGGTGCGGATTCGGGGGCGAGGGGCGGCATGGGCGCGCATTCTCACACGCGCAGTCACAAAAAGACTGTCGCAAAACGCGCAAAAACAGCGCGGCAAAGTGCGCCGCAGGTTACCTTGTGCATCTTTTCTGTTTTCGATGACGCCATGAGCAACCCTACCGACGCCCCCAGTACGCTGCGATTCCAAGATTTGGCGCTCTCGCCACCGCTGCTCACAGCGCTGGCCGAAGTCGGCTACGAGTCGCCATCGCCCATTCAAGCCGCCACGATTCCGCCGCTCTTGCAGGGCCGCGATCTGCTGGGTCAGGCGCAGACCGGCACCGGTAAAACCGCCGCGTTCGCGCTGCCCGTGCTCTCGAACCTAGATCTAGGCAAGACCAAGCCGCAGGCCCTCGTGTTGGCGCCGACGCGTGAGCTGGCCATTCAGGTCGCCGAAGCGTTCCAGCGTTATGCCGCCCACATCCCGGGGTTTCACGTGTTGCCGATTTACGGCGGCCAAAGCTACGGGCCGCAGCTCAGCGCGCTAAAGCGCGGCGTGCACGTGGTGGTGGGCACGCCGGGGCGGGTGATCGATCATCTTGAGCGCGGCTCGCTTGATCTTTCTGAGCTGAAATGTCTGGTGCTGGACGAAGCCGACGAAATGCTGCGCATGGGCTTTATCGATGACGTTGAGGCGGTGCTGAAAAAGACCCCAGAAACGCGCCAAGTCGCGCTGTTTTCGGCGACTATGCCGAGTCAGATTCGGCGAATTGCGCAGACCTATTTGCGCGATCCAGTCGAAATCGCGATCCAGTCAAAGACCACGACGGCGATCAATACGCGGCAGCGCTACTGGATGGTTGGCGGAATGCACAAGCTCGACGCGCTGACGCGCATTCTCGAAGCCGAACCCTTTGAGGCGATGATTGTGTTTGCGCGCACCAAGCAGGCCACAGAGGAACTCGCCGAAAAGCTGTCGGCGCGTGGATTCTCCGCCGCCGCCATCAACGGCGACGTGCAGCAGCAGCAGCGCGAACGCACCATCCAGCGATTGCGCGATGGTCAGCTGGACATCTTGGTCGCTACTGACGTTGCCGCGCGCGGGCTTGATGTCGAGCGCATCAGCCACGTCATCAACTACGACGTTCCGTACGACACAGAAAGCTATGTCCATCGCATCGGGCGGACCGGCCGCGCCGGGCGCAGCGGCGACGCGATTCTGTTCATTGCGCCGCGCGAGCGCGGCATGCTGCGTGCCATTGAGCGCGCCACTCGGCAGCCGATCGAGCCAATGGGCTTGCCTAGCGTCGAAATCGTCAACGACAAGCGCGTGGCCAAGTTTTTAGCGCGAATTACCGAATCTCTAGAGGCGGGCGATTTAGACTTTTTCCGCGAGCTGATTGAGCGATACGAGCGCGAACACGATGTGCCGGCGGTGCAGATTGCTGCGGCGCTGGCTAAGCAGATTCAGGGCAAGACACCGCTGCTGCTGGATCCGCCGCCGAAGGAGTCCGCGCCACAGGCGTTTCAGGACGATGCGCGTCCGCATCGCAAAGGTCAGCGTGATCGTGATTCAGGCGACCGCGGGCCGCGCGAGCGTGGGGCCGGCGAGCGCGGGGCTAGCGACCATAGCCATCGTGAGCATGTACGCAGCGACTCAGCTCAAGGCGGCGAGCGAAGTGCGCCGGGGCGGCGTCCTGCGGCGCGCGGCGAGGGTGATGTCGGGCTGGAAACATTCCGCATTGCCGTTGGCGAAGTGCACGGCGTGCGGCCGAATAACATCGTCGGTGCGATCGCTAATGAAGCCGGTATCGAGAGTCGCTATATCGGTCGCATCGATATTCGCGACGATCATAGTTTGATCGACCTGCCGAAAGGCATGCCGGATGACCTGCTTGAGCATCTCAAAAGCGTGTGGGTGTCGGGCCAGAAGTTGCGCATTCAGCGCATTGATGGCGATGGCGGCCCACGGCCCAAGCGGCCGCGCAGCGTGGGCGGACCGCCATCGCATGCGGGCTCTGGCAGTTCGCAGGATGAGGGCGCTGGCTCACGCCCACCGCTGCGCAACACCGCCCCTGCTCATGCGCGCGGTGAACGTCCCGCGGGCGGCAAACCCCCGTTCAACAAAACCGGCGCGGGCAAGCCGGCTTTCGGCAAACCGTCGTTTGATAAAGCGGGTGCCGGCAATCCGGGCAAGCCAAAGTTTGGCAAACCCGCATTCGACAAACCTGCGTTCGGCAAACCCGGCGGCAAGCCGGGACCAAAGAAACCCGGCCCAGCAAAGTTCTGATCCCGACCTATTTCGCAGGACGGTCCTAGCGTTAGCGCCGGTAGCCCTCGGCGTTAACTCAGCGCACCGGTAGCGGCATATT
>JBBSIY010000349.1:0-3920 GCA_038257785.1 Lysobacterales bacterium | reverse complement strand
GGGCAGCTCGTTTTGTGGAGGCGCCGGCGCGCCAGCTTGCTTCTCCGGCCACGTACTTTGGAACGATCCCAACGGCGTGGTAACCGGGACGTTTATTTGCAACAGCGGCGGCGTACTCGGCATTGGTGGCTCATACGTAACGTCCAACGGGCAGACGTTTGCTGGTCAAACGTGGTATCCGCGATCGGAAGCATTTGTCATCGTCAACGATGGTGCGGGCTGTTCAATGGATGGCTCAAACGGCGCTAATGGCGCCGAACTGCTGGCGCACGAAGTGGGTCACGCGCTGGCGTTTGGTCATTCGTGCGGCGACAGTTTGAGCCCAAGCTGCGGCTCTAACGCTACCCTCAACGCAGCTCTGATGCGCGCATCTTTGCAGGGTGGCGGGCGCGGGGCTGCTTTGGGCGTTGACGATCAGGCAGGCGCTGCAATCGCCTATCCGAATCCGGCCGGTTCTAATGTAGGCCCACAGTTCGCCGCTGCCACGCCAGCCAACAGCAGCACCACCAACATGGGCGGCGGCTCAATCGGTGCGCAGCTGACACGCAACATCACCTTCACCGTCAGCGGCGGCAGTGGAACCGGCACTACTCAGCTGAGCTGCTCGCTAGGCTCGGGCTCAGGCAACCTGACCGTCGTGTCGGGATCACCGCAAACCGTTGCCGTCGGCGGTAGTGCCGCTGCCGTTGTCGTCCGCTATACCTTGACGGCCAGCGCGCAGTCGCGCGTGGTGAACTGCGCGGCCGTCCGCCAGGGCGCGGCCACCAATAACTTCAGCTATACCTTCACCGCGAACGCCGGTACGCCGGCGTCACCGAACCGAATCTTTTGCAGTGGATTCGAACCCGGCCAAACCGGCATCTGCTCAAACTGACGCCGTTGATGACGTAGCCCGGATGCAGCGCAGCGCAATCCGGGGCTGCTCTTAATCACCGTTCGACAACCCGGATTGCGCTGCGCTGCATCCGGGCGACCGAACTATGTTGGTAACGGCGTTCCAGCGGCGAGCATCGCTTCTCGCTCGGTACGTATTTGCGCTTCCACCGCTGCCAGCGCGGTCATATTGACGACGCGACGCACGGTAGCAGCAGGCGTCAGCACGTGTGCAGGCTTAGCGAGACCCATGAGGATCGGCCCTAACGCGACCCCGTCAGTCATCGCGCGCACCATGTTGTAGGCGATGTTGGCGGCGTCTAAATTGGGCATGACGAACAAATTGGCGCTGCCGGTGAGCTTGGAGTCTGGCAGCAGCTTGCCGCGTATCACCGCGCTCAGTGCCGTATCGGCCTGCATTTCGCCATCGACTTCAAGATCAGGCATCCGCGCGCGAATCAAGCCCAACGCCTGACGCATTTTCAGTGAGCTGGGTGAGTCATAGCTGCCGAAATTCGAGAACGAAAGCAGGGCAACTTTTGGCACGATGCCGAACAGGCGCAGACGAAATGCTGCCTGCAAGGTGGCCTCGGCGATCTGCTCGGCGGTCGGGTCGTTTTGCACGTGCGTGTCGACAAAGAAGAACGTGCCGCGATCATTCAGCACGCCCGACAAGGCAGACGACGAACGCACGCCCTGCTGACGACCAATCACATTGACGACGTACGCCAGCTTCTTGTGGAACCGCCCGACCACGCCGCACAGCATCGCGTCGGCTTCGCCACGCCGCACCATGATCGCGGCAATCACGGTCGAGCGCGAGCGCACCACTGACTTTGCCGCCGCAACGCTGACGCCGCGGCGCTGCATGATTTCGTGATACGTCTGCCAATAGTCGTTGAAGCGCGGATCGTCATCGATATTGGTCAAATCGAAATGCTCGCCCGCCACCAAACGCAGGCCGAGCCGAGCAATGCGCGCTTCAATCACCGACGGGCGACCAATCAATATCGGCCGCGCCAGACCTTCATCGACGACGGTTTGCACGGCGCGCAGAACCACCTCTTCTTCGCCCTCGGCATACACCACACGCTTGAGTTCAGAGCGTGCGCGCTCGAAAACCGGCTTCATCAAGAGGCCGGTGCGGAACACGAACTGGTTGAGCTTTTCGACATAGCCGCGCATGTCTTCGATTGGACGGCTGGCGATGCCCGACTCCATCGCCGCCTTGGCCACAGCCGGAGCCAGCGACACCAGTAGGCGCGGATCAAACGGCCGAGGAATCAAGTATTCGGGGCCAAAACTTGGTACTTCGCCGGTGTAGGCCGCGCCCAGATCGGAGGCTTCGCGACGCGCGAGCTCAGCGATTGCGCGCACGCAGGCAAGCTTCATTTCTTCGTTAATCGTGCTCGCGCCGACATCTAACGCACCGCGGAAAATGTACGGAAAGCACAGCGCGTTGTTGACCTGATTGGGATAGTCCGAACGCCCGGTGCCAATGATGCAATCCGGCCGAACGGCCTTTGCGTGTTCCGGCAAGATCTCTGGATTCGGGTTGGCCAGCGCCATGATGATCGGACGCTGCGCCATGGTGGCGACCATCTCTGGCTTCAGCACGCCGGCGGCTGACAGCCCCAAAAAAACGTCAGCATCTTTGACCACTTCGGCCAGCGAACGCGCGCTGGTTTCACGCGCATAGCGCGCCTTGTCGGGATCCATTTCCTCGGCGCGACCGGCGTAGACCACGCCTTTGCGATCCACCACGGAAATATTCTCCATCCGCATGCCGAGTGCGACCAGCATGTTGAGGCAGGCAATACCCGCGGCACCGGCACCCGAGCAGGCGAGCTTCACCTCTTCAATCTTTTTGCCGGCGATCTCCAGCGCGTTCAAAATCGCCGCACCGACAATGATCGCGGTGCCGTGCTGATCGTCGTGGAAGACCGGAATCTTCATCCGCTCGCGCAGTTTTTTCTCAACAATAAAACACTCAGGCGCCTTGATATCTTCGAGGTTAATGCCGCCGAATGTCGGCTCAAGGCTGGCAATAATATCGACCAGCTTGTCAGGATCGTTCTCGTCGATTTCGATATCAAAAACGTCAATCCCGGCAAACTTCTGGAACAGCACGCCCTTGCCTTCCATCACCGGCTTGGAGGCCAGCGGACCAATATTGCCGAGGCCCAGCACGGCGGTGCCGTTGGTGATGACGGCGACCAAGTTGCCACGCGCAGTCATCGACGAGACTTCGGCCGGGTTTTCGACAATTAGATCGCAGGCCGCCGCCACACCGGGCGAGTAGGCCAGCGAAAGATCTCGCTGGGTAACCATCGGCTTGGTTGCCATCACCTTGATCTTGCCCGGCGGGTGCTGGCGGTGATAGTCGATGGCGGCTTGGCGTAGATCGTTGTTCGGCGTATCGCTCATGACGGCGGTCTTGGCAGGTGCGAAAGAAAGGTGATGGTAACGCGAGCCGGTGAACAGCGAAGGATCGCGGTCGGTACGCGAGCGCTAAAGCCCCAGCACTAGGTCCTCGGCGACTACGCGATCAAGCCGAATTTTGTTGGCGAACAGCGAGAACGCAAGCGTCCCCGCAAGGCCTTTCGCGCGCGTCAGCCACGGCGGCAGATACATGGGCTCGGCGATGGTGCCATCGAGAAACAGCGGCTCCAGCGTGAACACGTCATGCAGGGCCATTTTGCCGGCGAATAGCAGTCTTGCGAGGCTCAATCGGCGATTCTTTAGCGCCCAGCGGAAGAAGGTGTGCACGCTGAGCAATCCGTGCAGATACACGGTGTCTTTAGTGAACGCGCTACCGCCGTTGGTGGGTACGCCGCGAAACACGCGCATGGTCGAGGTAAAGCTGTCGGCCTCGGTTTGCCCGTGATCTAAGAACAGCTTGAACACGTCAATAAAGTCAGCGCCAGCGAGCGCCTGATCGATGGCCACGATGCGCAAGCTGATGCGTTTCAGGCGCTGAAGGTCAATCGAGCCGGTGATCAGCTCAGCAAACGTCGCCAAGCCCTCTTGCGTCGCCGTGATCCGTG
>JBBSIY010000348.1:0-3934 GCA_038257785.1 Lysobacterales bacterium | reverse complement strand
GATCGCGTGCTGGTGATTGGTGATGGGCTGAGCAACTTTGGTAGCCACGTGGCGAAGCTGAGTGATGACAACGGGGCGACGCCGCCGGCCTATGTCATCCACGCTGCGCAGCAGGTCGATCATGTAGCGCTGATGCGGATGGCCGGTCAGGGCGGTGGTGAGGTGATCGATTTGCTGCAGATGGATGATGACGCCGCCGTCGCTGCATTGACGGCCAACGTATGGCGTCTGTTGGCGGTCGCGACTGAGGGCGCGCAGTGCGTCGACATGCAGCCAGCGGCAGGATCGGCGGTGGGCAAGTCGATCACGTTCACGGTGCGCTGTAGTGGCAAAGCAACGCTTGGCCTGCGCTTTGGCGAGCAGCGCGACGCAGCGGTGCTGCGTCAAATCTCTGTAGGCGAGCGTGATCCCGTGTCAGCAGAATTGGCAGCCAGCACGCATCGGTTGTTCGCGCGCGCATCCATCGCTGCGCTTGAGCGCGCAGCGCATCCCGATGAATCCGCCATCACTGCACTGGGCACCCGCTATCAGGTCGTCACGCGCTTCACCTCGCTGCTGGTGCTTGATCGCATTGAAGACTACCTTCGCTATCGCGTCGAACCCAAAGAAGACGATCTGCGCGCTGCGTACCAAGCGCGCCTGCAGCTCGAGCCCAAGCCCACTACTGACCTTGGATTGGATCAACGTATCGCGTCGCTAAGCGCGCTTTGGCGCGAGTTCAAAACGTGGCACACCACGACGCATCCATGGCTGGAAACGTTGCTCCTGCCGACTGCGCAGGCAGAGTCGCTGCGCTGGTCGTCCCTAGTCGTAAGCGGTTCTGGTGAACTCGCAAAGCGCGTGCAGGCGTCAGCGGTGCGGGCCGAGACACTTAGCAAGCAAAGCGCCGCACTCGTGCAGCGCTGGCTGAAAGACGGTGCGGAAGACGCCTCGCGCCAAACCTGGGAGCGCGAGGCGTCACGCTTGATGATTGCCGTCGATGAGCTGCGGCGTGAGCGTGAGGCACTGCCGCAGGAAGTGGCCGCGATGTCGAGCAGCGAACAGCCGGTTGGCGCGTCTGATGACCGAGCGCGGACGGGCGTGGCCTTCTCATCCGCACCGATGGAAGCCATGCCATTGCCGTCGCCGTCGCCGATGGTCGCTGGCGATACGCCACGTGCTGAGCGCCGCGCGTTGGCCGCGGACGCGGCGTCGCAGGAGACCGTTCAGGCTAAACAATCGGCGGACAGTGTTGGGTCGGCACCCGCCGCACCCGCGCCTAGTCGCATCACGCTGGCCGGATGGAATCCTGACACGCCGTATCTAGCGGCGATTCGCGCGGCTAGTGATCCATACGTGGCCTACCTCGATGAGCGCAAAGCGTTCGGCACCGCGCCTGCGTTCTTCCTTGATGTTGCCGATCACTTTCGCGATCAGCTAAAGCAGGCTGATTTGGCGCAGCGCATTCTCTCCAATATCGCCGAGCTGGACATCGAGAACACGGCGTTGACGCGGGTGTTGGGCTACCGCTTGGCGCAGTGGGGCTTGTACACCTTGGCGGTAGGTCAGTTTGAAGAGGCGTTGCGGCAGCGCGCCGAAGAGCCGCAGAGCTACCGTGATCTGGCATTGGCATTGGCGCGTCAACCGACGCCGGATGCCGCGCGCGCGGTTGCCCTGCTGTGGAAGGTATGCAGCGGCGACTGGCACGGTCGTTTCCCCGATATCGAGCTGATCGCGCTGCATGAGATCAACGATCTGCTCGCGCAAAATGGCGAATCTGCGCGGCGTGCAGCGTTGGCAGTCGGCATTCCGGCAGACCTATTGGATGGCCTGACCCTGGGCCTGCGCGTCAGCATGACCTGGGACGCCGACAACACTGACATCGATTTATGGGTGACCGACCCAGCGGGGGAGGAGGTCTACTACGGTCAGAATCGTTCACGCAGCGGTGGCCACGTGAGTCGCGACTTCACCCAAGGCTATGGACCCGAGGTCTACACCATTGCGCGCCCGCTGCCCGGCACGTATCGCGTTCGCGCGCATTACTTCGGCGATCGGCGGCAAAGCCTGACCGGACCAGTGACCGTACAGATCGAATTCGAAACCGCCTTCGGCAGCAAAAGTGGCCAGCGAGAGGCGATCACGCGTCGGCTTGAGAGCGGTAAGGAATGGGTGGAGCTAGGCGAGTTTTCAGTCGGCGTTGTCGGCGACTGAGCGCACGTTCTGACAGCTCGGGCAAAGATACAGACGACGCCCAGCAACCTCCCTGCGAACGATCATTTCAGCGCATCGTTCGCAGGGTTCGCCCGCGCGTCCAAACACGCGCATCCGAAAACCTTGCGGTGTCACGTCGAGATATTCAGCGCGCATCCCTTTGGTGGGCCGAATGCCGCGGGTTTCGTAGCTGCTGCGCGGGATGGCAAGCAGTGCGCTAGACAAGCGCACTAGCTCCTCGGCTGAGAGATCGATCGGCCGCAGCATCGGGTCGAGACGCGATTCGAACAATACTTCTGAGCGCAGATAGTTGCCCATGCCGGCCAAGAAGTGCTGGTCAAGCAAGAGTACCGCTAGCTGGCGTTTTGCAAAGGGCTTTTCAAGCAGCCGGGCGGCTACGACTTCCGGCGTCAGGCTGAGGTTGAGCACGTCCGGTCCGAGCCTTTGCAAAAACGGATGCTCGGCGATTTGATCGCTCGGCCAGATCGACACATCGGATGCCGAGTAAAGCAGGATGCTTTTTCGCGCGCCATCCAGCGCTACGCGCAGGGATCGGTTGGTCTCCGGACGCGCGCCAGCCGCTACGACTTTCCAAACGCCATAGAGCTGATTGTGCGAGTACATCGTGAGGCCGCCTTCAAAGCGGGTCAGCAGCGCCTTGCCGTGCGGCGTGATGGCCTCGACCCGTTTGCCGACTAGCGCTGATTCGTAGCGCTTCAGATCGGGAAAGGCAAACCACGCGGCAGCAAGCATGTTGCCGACAATGGCCTTCGCCAAGCGATCAGCGGCGCGACGAATTTCAGGACCTTCGGGCATACGTGTGGGTCAGTCAAAACGGTATTAGCCTGACGCGAGCGAGATCAGTTCGCCGTGAACTACAGCGATTTGGTGCGTCCGCCGTCGACCGGCAGGTTGATGCCGTTGATGTACGCAGCCGCCGGCGTGCACAGAAACGCGATGGCGGCGGCGGGTTCGCTAGGATCGGCAAAGCGACCGACCGGCGACACGCTGCGAAACTCGGCAGCCACTTCTTCCTCGCTACGTCCGCTGCTTGCAGCGCGCGCCGTGATGAGGCCGCTAAGACGCTCAGTGCTGGTAAATCCGGGCAGCACGTTGTTGACGGTGATGCCGTCGGCTGCCAGTTCGGTTGCGAGAGTTTTGGCCCAGCTCGCAACTGCGCCGCGGATCGTGTTCGAGACGCCGAGCCCCGCGATCGGCTCTTTCACCGAGGTGGAAATCACGTTGACGATGCGCCCAAAACGTGAGGCGCGCATGCCCGGCAGCACGGCCTGCAGCAGCGTATGACCGGCGATTAGGTGCTGTTGGAAAACAGCAAGGAGTGCGTCCGCACCGGCCTGCGCCAGCGGTCCGCCGGGCGGTCCTCCGCTGTTGTGAATCAAAATGTGCACGGGATTTGCGGCGACAACCGCTTCGGCTTTTGCGCGCAGGGTCGTTGAGTCGGCAACATCGACTGCGATCCAACCGTGGACCTGACCTGACTGATGGCGCGGCAGTTCGGCAGCGGCATTGCGCAGCTTGCCTTCATCGCGGGCTAGCAAACTGACGCTTGCGCCGAGCAGCGCCAGCTCATGCGCCGCGGCGCGACCAATGCCAGCGGAGCCGCCACAGACGAGCGCATGTTTGCCTGTCAGGTCGAGATTCATAAGGCTGGAGGTCCGTTGGTTTTCGCGGCTGAGCGGCGGCGCTGCATTCGGTCAGCCATCAGGTCAGCGACCTCGAG
>JBBSIY010000347.1:0-3941 GCA_038257785.1 Lysobacterales bacterium | reverse complement strand
TTATTTACCTTGAAGCGGTCTCAGCTTTGTTACGCTCCGCCCCGCTTACCTATACCCAACAGGATTTCCCATGACGCGTATGCTGCTCGCCGCCGCTTTGGCTGCCTTCGCTTTTTCCGCCCAGGCCGCTGATGACGATTCTCGCGTCCGCGCCGCGATCAGCTCGCTGGTGCCCGGCGCCAGCATCGACAGCATCGCTGAAGCCAAGATGCCTGGTTTCTATGAGGTCGTGCTCTCCGGCCAGATCGTCTACGTCAGTGGCGACGGCAAGTATTTGCTGCAGGGCATGCTGTATGACGTTGCGTCGCGCACCGATCTGACGGAATCGAGCCGCGCGACGATTCGCAGAAGCGCGCTGAAAAGCCTTGATCCAGCGCGCACCATCGACTTCAATCCAGATAAGCCGAAGCATGTTGTCACCGTGTTTACCGACATCGACTGCGGCTACTGCCGCAAGATGCACACGGAGATCGACCAGTACAACGCGCTCGGCATTGGCATTGAGTACCTGTTTTTCCCGCGCGCGGGCGCTGGGTCAGAATCTTGGGAAAAAGCCGTATCCGTATGGTGCTCGGATGATCGTAAGCAAGCGTTCACCGACGCCAAGGCCGGCAAGCCGATCGATCGCAAGGAATGCGCCAATCCGATTCAAGAGGATTACGCGCTAGGTACGCGCATGGGCGTCAGCGGAACGCCGATGGTAGTGGCGGCCGATGGAACTCAGCTCGGTGGATATTTGCCGGCCGATCAAATGCTGGCTCGTCTAGAGCAGCTTGCGGCAGCTGCTAAAAAGTAGGTTAGGGCGTTTGAACCAAGGGCGGCCTAGCCCGACCCGAGTCCTTAGCGGCAGCCCCGTCCCGCGCGACGCGACGGGCGCTTCCGCTATCCTATGCGGCCCGCCGCGTGCGACCCCGCGCAAACATGATCTTTTTTGAGGGCCGAGAGGCCCTTTCCGGCTTCCGCCGCAGCCGCTTGCTGCGGCAACTCCAGCCCTCCGTTGACGCGCTTGCCTCGCTCGAGGCAAGTTACGTCTACTTTGCGGACGCCGATCGCCTGACCGATGCGCAGAGCGCGCAGCTGTGTCGCATTTTGCAGGCCAGTGGCGAGCTGCCAGCGACAAAGCCAGCCGATATCTATGTGCTGCCGCGTATCGGTACGCTTTCGCCTTGGGCGAGCAAGGCGACGGAAATTGTGCGGGCTTGCGGACTGCCCGTTCGGCGCGTCGAGCGCGGCATCCGCTATCGCCTCGGCATGGCGACTGATCAAACGACTGCAAAGGTAAGCGAGGCCGTTCGTGACGCCTTGCATGACCCGATGACACAAAGTTTGGTGTTTGACGTCTCCGAGGCCGCAGCGTTGTTTGCAGCGACTCCGCTTGGTTCCCTCGAGCGCGTGCCATTGGCTGACTTGCCTTCGGCAAACGGTCGCTTGGGTCTGGCGTTGTCCGATGACGAAATCAGCTATCTGCAGACCGCCTTCGGCGGACTTGGGCGGATGCCCAGCGATGCTGAGCTGGTGATGTTTGCCCAAGCCAACTCAGAGCACTGCCGACACAAGATATTCAATGCGCGTTTCACCGTGGACGGCGAAGCGATGCCGCTTTCCCTGTTCGGCATGATCCGCAATACCGAAGCCAAATCGCCGCAGCTCAGTTTGAGCGCCTATAAAGATAACGCTGCGGTGGTGGAGGGTTTCGACAGCCGGTTGTTTGCTGCGAACGCGGATGGGATGTACCAACGCTCGAGCGCTGATTCATCCGCGTTTGCGATCAAGGTAGAAACACACAACCATCCGACCGCCATTTCGCCGTTTGCCGGCGCAGCGACCGGATCCGGCGGCGAGATTCGCGACGAGGGTGCCACCGGTCGCGGCGGAAAGCCAAAAGCAGGGCTTACCGGATTTGCCGTCGGCCACCTGCGCTTGCCCGAGCAGGCTCAGCCTTGGGAGCCGCAGCGACCGCTGAACCCGCGCATGGCGACCGCACTCGAGATCATGCTCGATGGCCCGATAGGGGCGGCCGCATTCAACAACGAGTTTGGCCGTCCGGCCCTGTGCGGCTACTTCCGCAGCTTCGAACTGGAATCGGGCACGCCGGGCCTGCGCTGGGGCTATGACAAGCCGATCATGCTGGCAGGTGGACTTGGCCGCGTGGAGCCGGCCCAAGTCGAGAAGCAGCGTTTATCGCCGGGCGATGCGGTGATCGTTCTCGGCGGGCCGTCGATGCTGATTGGTCTTGGCGGCGGTGCCGCGTCGTCTCTTGCATCGGGTGAAAGCAATGCAGCGCTGGATTTCGCCTCGGTGCAGCGCGACAACGCAGAAATGCAGCGCCGCTGTCAGGAGGTCATAGACCGCTGCTGGCAGCGCGGTGACCGCAATCCTATCCTGGCCATCCACGACGTCGGCGCCGGCGGGCTGTCGAACGCCATACCCGAGCTGCTGCACGACGCCGGGCGCGGCGGTCACATCGATCTAAGCAAGATTCCCTGCGCCGATCCGGGCATGAGTCCGATGCAGATTTGGTGCAACGAATCGCAGGAACGCTACGTGCTCGGTCTGCGCGCGCAGGACGTAGCTGAGTTTGCGGCGATGTGTGAACGCGAGCGCTGTCCGTATGCGGTCGTGGGCAGCGTGACGGAAGTCGAGCATTTGCTGTTGGCCGATCTATCGGTGGCGGCCAATGAGCCTGCCATTGATCTGCCCATGGCGGTGCTATTTGGCAATGCGCCAAAGCTGCATCGTGATGTTCAGCGACCGCCGCTGACGGCATGGGCGCGGCTCGATATCGATCATCTGGACGACGGCACGGGTGTGGTGGATTTGCGTACCGCTGGCCTGATGGTGCTGGCGCATCCAAGCGTCGCGGCTAAGGGGTTTCTGATCACCATCGGTGATCGTTCTGTCGGCGGTTTGTGCGCCCGCGATCAGATGGTCGGACCGTGGCAAATGCCAGTGGCTGATTGCGCGATGACCTTGGCCGACTTTGACGGTGTGGCTGGCGAGGCGATGGCTGTCGGCGAGCGCACGCCATTGGCCCTGCTGGATGCAGCCGCCAGCGCGCGAATGGCCGTTGGCGAGGCGCTGACTAATCTTGCGGCGGCGCCGGTCGCATCGCTGCGCGAGGTCAAGCTTTCCGCCAACTGGATGGCAGCGGCAGGCCATCCCGGCGAGGACGCGAAGCTGTTTGATGCCGTGCGCGCGGTCGGTATGGAGCTGTGTCCAGCCTTGGGTATTGGTATTCCGGTTGGCAAAGATTCCCTCTCGATGCAGGCGCAGTGGTCATCGTCAGAAGGCCCGCAAAAAACTGTGTCACCGGTATCGCTCAACGTGACCGCGTTTGCGCGAGTCAGCGACGTGCGCGTTGGCCTGACGCCGCTGCTGGCGCGCGATGTCGATAGCGAGCTCTGGCTGATTGGTCTCGGTGCGGGCAAGAAGCGCCTGGGCGGTTCGATTCTGGCGCAGTGCCTAGGGACGTTCGGCGGCACGCCGCCTGATCTTGATGACCCGCAGCGACTCGTCGAGTTTTTCGATTTGATTCAGCACGCGCGCGCCGATGGCCTGCTGTTGGCGTATCACGACCGCAGCGATGGCGGCGCGTTTGCCGCCCTGTGCGAGATGGCGATTGCCAGCCACGTGGGGCTTGATGTGAGTCTGGATGGCTGGGGCGACAGCGCGTTCGGCTGTCTGTTCAATGAGGAGCTAGGCGCGGTGGTGCAGGTCGCCACGGAGGATCGCGCCGCCTTCGCTGATCTAGTCGATCGTTATGGCTTAATCCAGTGCGCGCAACGCATTGGCCGCAGCAGCGACAAGCCGCGCATTCGCGTTCAGCGTGACGGCGTGACCCTGGCGAGCTGGAGTTGGCAAGAAGCGTTCGACGCGTGGTGGTCGGTAAGTCACGCGATTCAGCGCCTGCGTGACAACCCCGTATGTGCCGATTCCGAACG
>JBBSIY010000346.1:0-3941 GCA_038257785.1 Lysobacterales bacterium | reverse complement strand
CGTGCTGAGCCTGTCGAAGCACCCTTCGACAGGCTCAGGGCGAACGGCAGATCAGGCTCAGGGCGAACGGCAGATCAGGCTCTGGGCGAACGGCAGATCAGGCTCCGGGCGAACGGCAGATCAGGCTCCGGGCGAACGGCAGATCAGGCTCAGAGCGAACGGCAGATCAGGCTCGGGGCGAACGGCAGATTCTGCAAAGTGCAATATGGTCTGACCGGAATGGCACTGACTTAACAGGATTTCCCGCAACACGTCATGACTGCCTTCGCTCACCGGTGTCCGGGGAAATGGTCGATCGAATGTTTTGCTGACAAAGCGTGATCGCACGTGCTTGACACCAAGCCTCGTCGCCACCGCGCCGGCGGGGCCCGGCGCCTTACTGCATTCAAGTCACTGGGTTCCCGCCTTCGCGGGAACGACGCTTCGTTGTAAGGTTTCGCAAGCGCGAATCTCAGTTTTCCCGGGCAGCAGTGTGCCTTCGTGGGCATGAAGAAGCTTAAGTCAGTGCCAATATGGTCTGAACGTATCAACCGTATCAACCGTATCAACCATAGCTATTCAACGACAGTAGCTATTGAACGGCGTACGAGTTGACCTGCGGCGTCGCGGTCGCTGAGTTAGAGAGCCGCAGCAGCGGCAGTGTCAGATCGCGCCTGATCAGACGCGACGGCACGACGAATGACTAGGTCGTCGAACCACACCTGTCCGCCCACCCACTGCTCCCGACGCGTGCGCGCTGGAATCTCTAGCGTCAGCACTTGCGCTTTGCAGGCGTCAGCCGGCACGGAAAAGTTTGTCGAAAAATCAGACCAAGGTGCCCGCCCGCTAAACCTATCCGACGCACCCAGCGCTACTCGACTGCCGGCGCAGGAAACGGTCCATTGAAGTCCGCGCTCAGTTTGTAAACTGTCCAACTTGAGGCGTCCGAGCAGCCGATAGTTGCCCGGTGGCAGCGCGAGTGTCTGTGTCACATGGCGAAACTGCACGTGGCGATAGTGAAACTTGATCGTCAAGGCTTGCCGACCGCTAACGCCGCCACCGCCCTGCAGGCCGATTAGCGCACCGGGAACCGAGCCGAATCGCCAATCGAACTGGCTGCCGGTCGAGACTAGCTCAAAGCCACCATCAAACACGTTACCCAAAAACTCGCGCTGTTCAGACGTCATTGACTCTACCCAAAGGTAGTAGGCCTGCTGCACCTGTCCGTCGCGCAGCAGCCGCCGACTCCACAGCTCACGCTCTGCGGGCGTCAGTGGAAATTTCGCCCGACGCAATGTGTTGAACACCTGGGATACAAGGTTGGCATCAGCGGCCGTCGCCGCAAACTGTGCGAGAAATCCTTGCCGCCACGGCGGTGCCTTGTTTGCCACATAGCCGACCAGCGCGGCACGGCCATCAGGATCGGAAACGAGCGATGCAAACGTCGGAAAGATTGCTGTGGTCTGGCCCGGCGATAAGGTCAAAAGCCGGTCGAGATGGGTGATCAGCATGGCGATGTCGCCGCGAGATCCCGCGTCGTCGGCAAGCCAAGCATGACTTAGTCGATCACGCGGGCGACGGCGCGCAGCCAGTGTGAACAGAGCGGCGGCGCGGGCTTTATCGCCGCCCGCATTTGCCCCAGCGCCTAACAGTGCGTAGGCCGCGCCGGACAGCGGGCTACTCGTGAGCATACGTTCGGCCAGCGCGTTACTGGCGGCACTCGCATTCGGTGCAACCGAGGCTGCTTTAGCGCTGCGCAACTGCGCCTCACTGTGCCCTGGCCACCATTCCAATGCCTTCTGCGGTGCCGTCTCTGCTGAAAAGTCCGCGATACCGATGCGTACCAGCGGAATCGCCAGCAGCAGAACAGCAATGCCGACGAACCACTGCCACGGCCGCGCCTGCCCTAAGGCCTTGATCAAAGCGCGGATTCCTGAGCGCTCACGCGTGCAAACCGAATCGTCTCGCCTTCGCGCACAAGCTCAAATTGAATGCGCCCGCTGACCAACTGCTTGCCGCGCTTTCCCTGCTGACGATAGCGCGCCTCATACGATCCCTGCCCGACCAGCCGATCATCCTGCGCCATCCAGCCGATGCCCTTGAGGGCCAGCGAGCGTTCGCGCGTGGATGAGAACAGGTTGCCGTAGTCCGCAGCGATCGATGCGCCCCCATCGCTCAGCCTATGGGACGAAAACAGCGCTAGCAGCGCGTCAAGATTGCCTTTGGCGTAGTGCACGGCGAACTTGTCGAGCACGTCTGCTGCTTCGCGGCTCGTAGGCAAGACGCTGACCTTGGCAGGCGTCACCGTTTGCGCGGCTACGCGCTCGGCGACGGGAGCGACAGGTCGTTCGGCAACAGCGACGGCTGACGATGGTTTCAAAGGCGACGCAGACAGCGTGTTTTTCCTAGTGTTGCCTTGCCCCTCAGTCAGCGACCTTTCGCGCCCAGCGGTAGCCACGCGTTTGGGCGATGCTGCGCCTTGCGGCGCAGCGCCAGACTGCTGAGCCGGCGATTGCTGAGTGGGTGTTTGCTGACCATGCAACGGCCTGAGTTCAACAGCGTCTGAGTTAGCGCCTGAGTTAGCGCCTGAGTCTTGATCCGGCGCTGACGCACTGACGGTAATCACCCCAGCGTTTGCGCTTTCGACAACTCCTGTGGACGCTCTCGACTGCCGCGAAACGCTTTTGGTTTCGACACGCGGGTCATCCGACACCTCCGCTAGTGCAAGGCGCGGTTCTTCAATCGGCTGCAGCGCATCAGCTGCCGCAATGGTTTCTCTACTCCCGAGCTGCTCGTCCTCAGCCGTCCCGCCAGCAACGATCGCTTGGCTAATTGCAGCTGCGCGCTCATTTGCCAGCTGCGTCCGGTTGGCAAGCCCGGGCTCTTCAGGCCAGAGCATCAAAGCCGCAAGAAGAAGCGCACACCCACCGCCCACGCTCATCCACATGCGCGGCGAGAGGCGCGGCAGCGTGCGGCCTTGGGGATTTCCTTCACGCGCAGTCACCTGCATGCCAGACGCTAAACTCTCATGTTCGCCCATCCCGCCACCATGTGGAGCATACGACTCATGCCGCGCTGGACGCTCGTCCCAGTGACCATCAGCCGCAACGGCGGTGCCTTCGGCAGCGCCAGCGCTCTGCTGCAGCGTGCGCTCAATCAGCATGCGACGTGACTCTGGAGATTTGAGAAGCTTCCAGGCACGATGCAGACGATCGGCATAGCCTTCCGCCCATTCGTCTGAACGATCCGGATGAATAAGCGACAGCAATAGGCGTCTGTTCTCGGCAATTTGCTCGAGCGGGGCACCGCACACCACGCCCAAGGTGCGCCACGGGTCAGATTCGCACTCGCGGGCGAGCACCAGCTGCTCGACAAAGAACTTCGCGGCGTCAATTAAATGGGTAGACGTTGAGCCAGTTGCGGCTACCCCGGCTGCCACCGCCGCTTCTTGGCCTAGCGCCACCTTCAGCAAGTCTGTAACGCCGTCAGGCAATGGCGATCGTCGTAGCGATGTCGCGCGTGTCGGCATCGCGTGTAGTGCCACCGCCATAACTAACGCGTCGGTCGATTCCACGTCGGCTAGATGCCAAAAATCAACGCCGTCGCTGAGCGACAGACAGAGTAAGCCGCGGGTAACGCGGTCTCAGACATAGAACACGCAGCGGTCGGCCGACAATCAGGCCGAACCGCCACGCAAACGAAAGACGGATACCTCCGTTGGCAGCTAGTCGACACTAAGACTTGCCGAGCAGCTTGCCGGCCGGCTTGCCACCGTAGGCATAGTATTCGTAGGTCATGTAGCTGTAGCTGCCGTAACCGTAGGATGCGGTTTTGCTGTCGAACTTAGTCAGCACAACGCCGAGCAAGCGCGCTCTGGCTGCATGAAGCCGCTTGATCGAAGCCTGCACCGCGCCAATGCGCGCCCTCCCCGACTCCACGACGATGATCGTGCCGCTGACGAT
>JBBSIY010000345.1:0-3972 GCA_038257785.1 Lysobacterales bacterium | reverse complement strand
CTCATCGAATGCTTGAAAACTCGTAATGGTGCTGTTGAGCCTGGGGTTGGTGACCTTCGTCCGAAAGCCAGACAGGTAGGCGTAGGTGGTTGGCAGCAATCCAAGCTCTGAGTCTTGGGTGCTTTGACTCACCCGTCCTAAAGCGTCATAGGCGTTTTTGGTCGCACCTGTAAAGCTCGCTAGGGTGGGCGAGTCTTTCTGTGGATAGGCGTCCAGCGTGACCCGGCCGGCGTAGTCATATGTCCAATGACGAGCCCGTAGCGGCTCGCGCTGAGTATCCGTCACTTGTTCGAATTCGCGCTCAACGACGGGTTGGAAGTAGCCGTCGTAGCGGGTTTCTTTTCGGTACGCGCCGCGTGCTTCGTTTCGCAGCCAGTGACCGACGGGCAAGCCAAATTCGGAATTCGTCGCACGTGAATAGGTGATGGTCGTCTGGTCCCAAACCTGACTCGGCTCATTCGGGTAGCGAACATTTTCAAGCCGGCCACCGTCGTCGTATTCATAGGCTGTGAGGTTGCCCAGTGCGTCGGTGATGTATCGAACTTCACCGAAGTCGGTGATGATTGCTGACGTGCTGGTTTGATCATGGAACTGAATATGCTTCGGCAAGCCGCGATACCAGTCGGTCAGCGTGGTGACCTTTTGCAGACCATCGGTCACCGAGAATAAGTTGCCTGCGGCGTCGTAGGCGTAGCTGGCGCGACGCTCGCCAAATTGGTAGGTGTCTTTGGGCAGTGCAGACACGGTGTGGTAGGTGGTTTCCGACTCGCTGACGCCATCGACTGTGCGGACCCGAGGCAGCCCAATCACCCAGTCGCCGAACCGGTCTTCATACGACTGGCTCAGCGTGCGGCTGAAGCCGAGGGTGCTGCTGTGCGTCTCGGTGATCGGCCGCGCAAAAGCGTCGAAGTCAGTGACATAGCGATAAAAGAACTCACCCTGTTGGCCGGTGGTGGTGCTTGTTAGCGGCGTAGCGTATGCCTGCTGGAAAACATCTTCGTAGTCGCCTATCGGCGAGGGTCCGTAGCCCACCCGGAACGCATATTCAGGGCGTGACGTTAGCGCGTACTCATGTTGCGTCGCCTTAAGCGGCTCGCCTACTGCAGCACCCGCAAATATCTCCTCACGCTTTAGCTTTCCTTCGTCACCGTAGTAGGTGTTGCCAAAAATCAGCCGCTGGGTGCTTCCGTCCGGACGCCCTATGGTTGTCGAGCGTAGAACGGCTTGGGCGTTGTACACATACGCTAGGGTCCAGACATGCGACGAGAAGTTGCTGCCGGTGACCGTCTTTCGCGTCAGGGCGAAATTGTCGTACTCGCGCGCGATCCCCGGCTCGATTCCCTTTGCAGGACTGTATCGGCAGGCAGCCATCTGCGGAAGCGGGCCGCGATTGTGGCGCGTAGGCGTGAATTGGAACGTTCCCGTAGCACCACTGGGATGGGTGAATACGTACGTGCCAACGGTCGCAGCCGAGTTTAGTGGGGCCAAGTCGCATGGCTCGACGAAATTGCTCTCAACGTAGGCAAACGTCAGCCATTGGGTGGAAACTAGCCATTTACTCTCGTCAGGGAGCTCCACTTCTGTGAGGCGCAGTGTTACGGGGTCGTAGCGGTATTTCCACGTACGACCATAGGCGGTGATGCTTTTGACGAGCCGTGCCCTCGGGGCGTCTTTGTGATAAGCAAGCGTTATTGTGCGCCCGTCTTTGGCTTCGATTTCTTGCAGCAAACCATTGTCGTATTTGTACTTCACCCAGTTGCCAAACCGGTCCGTCACTTCCGTGGCGTAGATGCGCACCTCGTCGCGCGCAAGAAAGTAGCTGGTCCCGCCCGAGCTGTCTGGCGCGTGCTTGACTAGCGACTTTTGTGGTCGGCGTACCTCATAGGTAAATCGGTAGGTGGTTCCGTCGGGAGACAGGGCGAGAAATCCTTCGCCAGGCCCGTTGTCTAGACTGTCGAGACAGCCAATCTGCCAATAGTTCTGCGTTGTCCAGCGATACGCCTGCGCGTCGGTTGGCACATTGCCGTTCTCGGCGCTGCGAACCAGCATCATCTGATCGCCAGCGCCGGGCACGCTCAGCGTGTTGCCGCTCCAGTATTCGATACCGGGGAAGCTTTGTTCGACGCCGTTATCAGCAGGCGCATTTTTCGCATTCCGATAGGCGGGGTCGACGCGGCAGCGCTTAAGAGACGCATCGGGATCGGATCGACTATCGGGAGTGTTGACCTGCCAGCCCAAGCGACGAGAAAACGTTCCGCGCACGTGGGGCAGATCGATATCCCACTCACCCATCAAACCCGTGTTTGGGAACCCGATCGGATCGCTGGCGCTGTGCGTGCGCGTAATGCGGACTGGCGGCGAGGTGTTGCCCGGCAAGTCCACATCTGTGATTGAGAATGAGGTTGAGCCGTCGTAGAACGAGGTTTGATCGCCGAACAGCGAATCGCCGACAGGGGCAATAATTTCTCCACTTTTGACGCGCGCGCCCCAGTCGTATTTTGATTCGATCGACTCGGCACTAGTCGGCGCTTCGTACTCTGGCGGGTCCCCCCCGGGCGGATCGGCAGCGAAAGCCAGCTGAGCAAATAGCGCGAATGGGAGAGCGAGCAAAAGGAGCGACGCAGTGCGGCAGGCATTCAACATGGTTGATGTTTTGATCGACAGGTAGGGTGCGGGGCGCTGTTATACCGACCTGTCATGAAATGTGTAGCCGCTCTGCGCTTGGGGCATCCCGAAGCAATGGGCTCAAACATTATTAACGGCGCGCGCGGTGTCACGACAAGGCGAAAGTTCGCACGTCAACTTTTAGCACTTAAAAATCAACAGCTTGCGTGTGTGTTTCAGGTCTTTCGAATAAATTTCCCTTTGAGCAGGAACGTGGGTGAGAAAACGTCGCTGAGCGGGCACGCGTTGGGGTCGATTGCGCAGGCGTTGCGCAAAAATAGAGGCCCGATTTTGAAGACGTCCCCGCTTTCGGATCACAGGGCGCGAATAGCCCCATCCCGAGGCAGCCCTCGAAGGGGCAGCGCGCGCGGTGACTGCGTCAACTAACGTTCTCGTCGGCGCTATCAGACTCTGGATGCATTCGGCGAAGCTGCTTTTGCGAATGCGTTCTGACCGGCCGGCGAGGATAGTCAGCCACCTGACGAGTCCCCGCCCCTCAAGTCGCCACGCGCTTGCGCATGAACTGCCGATACAGCACCGGAATTACGAACAGCGTGAGCACGGTCGAGAACGCGAGGCCCCAGACGATGCTGGCGGCGACCGGGCCCCACAGGAGGGACTTGCCGCCGATGCCAAAGGCCAGCGAGAACAGGCCAGCAATGGTCGTCAACGTGGTCATTAGAATGGCGATCACGCGGCGACGCGCGGCGTAGATCGTCGCGTGCAGCACGCGCATGCCGGTGGCGCGACGGTCGTTGGCGGCGCTGATCAACACGATGGCGGCGTTGACGGCAATGCCGGTCAGCGCAATCACGCCGTACAGGGTGTATAGCGACAGCGGATTGGCCGACACCAACAGGCCGAGCGTCACGCCAGTGAACGCCAGCGGCACCGTTACTAGAATCAGCAGCGGCTGAAAGTAACTGCGGAACTGCGCGGCGAGGATGAGATAAATCAGTCCGACGCCAAGCAAGAACAGCGGACCCATCGCGTTGAGCGACTCTTCGATGTCGTCTAGCTCGCCAGAGAAATCAAGGTCGGTCGCGGGATACTTGGCGCGGATGGTGTCCCAGCCGGCGCGCAGTTTTTCGTTGGCCTCAAGCGTGTTGGTTTGATCGCCGTCGAGATCGGCTTCGATGGTGATGGCGCGACGCAGGTTCCAGTGTCGAATGACGCCCGGGCTCTGCTGCGTTTCGCTGCTCACCAACGCCCCGAGATGGGTCATGCCGCCTGCGGGCAAGGCGATAGGATCATCGAGCAAATCGGCGACGTCGTTGAAATGCCGGCGCGGCGCACGCACGCGTAGCT
>JBBSIY010000344.1:0-3977 GCA_038257785.1 Lysobacterales bacterium | reverse complement strand
GTAAGAGTAAATGGGTCAGTCAGTAGTTGTTCTTGGCGCGCAGTGGGGCGACGAAGGTAAGGGCAAGATCGTCGACATGCTCACCGAGGAAATCGGTGCGGTGGTGCGCTTTCAAGGCGGCCACAACGCGGGTCATACCTTGGTGATCAACGGCAAGAAGACCGTGCTGCACTTGATACCGTCGGGCATCCTGCGACCTGAGGCGCTGTGTCTGATCGGCAACGGCGTGGTGTTGAGTCCGGCCGCGCTGCGCAAGGAAATTGGTGAGCTGGAAGCGACCGGCGTCGATGTGCGTTCGCGGCTGAAAATCAGTCCGGCGACGCCGCTGATCATGCCGTATCACATCGCTCTCGATCAGGCGCGCGAGAAAAAGGCCGGCGGCAAGGCAATCGGCACCACGGGACGCGGCATTGGGCCAGCGTATGAAGACAAAGTTGCACGCCGCGGTATTCGCGTCGCCGACCTCAAATATCCGGTCGAGCTGGGTGAAAAGCTGCGCAGCGCGCTCGACTATCACAACTTTGTTTTGACCCAATACCTCGGTGTCGAAGCAGTCGATTATCAGAAGACGTTTGACGAGGCGGTCGCGTTCGGCGAGTACGTTGAGCCGATGAAATCCGATATTGCCGGCGTGCTGCACGAGCTACGCAAGCAGGGCAAGCGAGTGATGTTTGAGGGCGCGCAGGGCTCGCTGCTGGATATCGATCACGGCACGTATCCGTATGTCACCGCCAGCAACACCACGGTGGGCGGCGCGCTGGCTGGCACCGGCGTGGGTGCGGATTCAATCGACTACGTGCTCGGTATCGCTAAGGCATACGCCACGCGCGTTGGCGGCGGTCCATTCCCAACTGAGCTGCATGACGACGTAGGCGAGGGCATTCGTAAACGCGGTGCTGAGTTCGGCGCTACCACGGGGCGTCCGCGGCGCTGCGGCTGGATTGATCTTGTCGCCTTGAAGCGCGCTGTGGCGATTAACGGCATCAACGGTTTGTGCATCACCAAGCTCGACATTTTGGACGGCATGCCGTCGCTGAAAATGTGTATCGCCTACAAATTCCACGGCAAGCAAAGCGAATACGCGCCGCTGGATGCGCAAGGTTGGGACGAGTGCGAGCCGGTCTATCTCGAGTTTCCTGGCTGGACTGAGACCACCGCTGGCATCACCGACTGGGACAAATTGCCGCCGGCTGCGCGCGCATACCTGCGCGCCCTCGAAGAGCTCTCTGGATGTCCACTCGCGATGGTGTCAACTGGTCCGGGGCGTGAAGCGACCATCATGCTGCGCGACCCGTTTGCGTGATGAGTCGATCACGCATCGTCGGCAAGCCAATCGCTCAGCGATAGCTCGCGCGGCTTTCCTGCACGCTGGTGCCATCGTGTCGATGGAGATGCCGGCGTAGCCACATTGCAAAGTCGGCTTCCAAGAGGGAGCCGTGCGCGAGAGACAGCATATGCAGGTACTTTTCTTCATCGCTGGCTTGCAGCGTGGCACCGTTCAATTCGCAAAACACCCGATAGCAAACGTGTGCGGTGCGCTTGTTGCCATCGACAAAGGGGTGATTGCGCACGATTCCGAAAGCGAGGCTGGCCGCTAAATCGGCAAGGTCTGGCGGCGGATTGCCGTAGCTGTAAAGCTGTTTAGGTCGGCCCAGAGCTGACTCAAGCAGGCGGGCATCACGCACTCCCATACCGCCGCCATGTTCGGCGAGCTGCCGCTCATGTATGCCCAACGCAAGCGGCCTGTCGATCCAAATGATCATCGGGCGTGCCTGCTATTGCGCGAGCTTGTGCAGGACGTTGCGATCCTCACGCATCACCCGCTCCGCTACCTCCATCTGCTGCGCCAGTGTCGGATCGTAGACGGTGAGGCGGATGCCATCAGGTGTTTCAAATGCGTGCAGCTCATCGCCTTTCTCTAGTCGCAGGCGAGCGAGAAGCTCTTTCGGCAAGATGACGCCGGCAGAATTACCGACGGTAGTGATTTTGAGTTTCATCGCTTGAGCCTTGAGTGCCTCGTTGTAACGGATGTTATATACAAGGATGCGAGGCACTAAGCAATCGCGGCGGACACCGGCACAGTTCAGCGCTGCTCGCTTGTAACGCAATCAAGAATCATTATCATTAAGGCGTCCTCGAAGGAGCACGCCATGCGACTTGAAAACTATTCGCAAGTTCGCAACCGCGCCTCGGCTACGCACAACGGCGCTTGCCCGACGCCGGATGCGCGGCCAAAGGTGTGCTGTACCGCAGCGCTGGAGCGGCTGGGTCCGGTGCTTTGTGTGTATCCGGTTTCAGATGAGCACCCGCTGTGCGGCTGGGAGCGCGCTCGCGACGCTGTGCATCACGCGTGGATTGAAAGCGATGGTGGGCCGATGGAAGCGCTCGTGTTTCTCGACGCAAACGGCCAGCCCTGCTGGCGTCTGGGCTTGCTGCCAGACACCGACTATCTGCAATGGGATCGCCTAGTTGAGCCGCTCACACATAGCGCAGCCGCGCCAGCGATGCGCCGCTTGCCGCTATGGAGTCGGTGCGGTGTTGCGGGCGCGATTAGCACGCCCGTTTGGAAAGCCTGCCCGCTGCGCCTTCACGCCATCGACGTTGACGCGGTCAGCCAACGACTCGCTGCGTCCTGCGCCACGCTTTCGCAAGCGGGGCGACAGGCGTGTCGCTATTGGGTAGATCTATAGCCAACGTGAATCAGCGTGCTGTTAGGACGCTTCTGCCGCTTCCCGGTACTCGTCAATTGGAATGCAGGCGCACATGATGTTCTTGTCGCCGTAGACGTTGTCGACGCGCCCAACGGGCGGCCAATACTTCGCGGTCTTGAGCACCGATAAGGGAAATGCGGCGGTCTCGCGGCTGTAGTCATGCGCCCACGTTTCCGCCATCACGCGCGTCGCGGTATGCGGCGCATTCTTCAATGGATTGTCATCGCGATCCATCACCCCAGTTTCAACTGCGCGAATTTCCTCACGGATCTGAATCATCGCGTCGATAAAGCGATCTAGCTCATGCAGGGACTCGCTTTCCGTCGGCTCTACCATCAGCGTGCCGGCGACCGGGAAGCTCAAGGTCGGCGCATGGAAGCCGTAGTCAACTAGACGCTTGGCGACGTCTTCGGCGCTGATGCCGGTGGTGTCTTTGATCGGGCGCAAATCAAGAATGCACTCATGCGCGACCAGTCCATTACGACCCGTATAAAGCGTTGGATAGTGATCTTCGAGACGTCGCGCGACGTAGTTGGCGTTGAGCAAGGCCACCTGAGTCGCGTGGCGCAATCCGGCCGTGCCCATCAACGTGATGTACATCCAAGAGATTGGCAGAATCGACGCACTGCCAAAGCTCGACGCGCTAACCATCCCTACATCGCCACTGCCGCCCAGCGTCTTCGGCAAGTACGGCGCGAGGTGCGCCTTCACTGCGCACGGCCCGACCCCCGGACCGCCGCCACCGTGCGGAATGCAGAACGTCTTGTGCAGATTCAGATGCGATACGTCCGATCCCCACTTGCCGGGCTTAGCAACGCCGACCAGCGCGTTGAGGTTTGCGCCGTCGGTATACACCTGGCCGCCGTGCTGGTGCACGATCTCGCAGATGGCGACGATGTCCTCCTCAAAAACGCCGTGTGTAGATGGATAGGTAATCATCAGCGCACCTAAGCGATCAGAATACTTATTCGCCTTATCGCGAATGTCATCGACATCCACATTGCCGCTCGCGTCGCATTTGGTGACGACCACGGTCATGCCGCACATCTGAGCGCTGGCCGGATTGGTGCCGTGCGCCGACTCAGGGATCAAGCAGACATCCCGATTCGGTTGACCCTGCGCGCGATGGTAGGCGCGAATTGCCAACAGCCCCGCGTACTCACCCTGCGCGCCGGAGTTGGGCTGCAGGCTGACCGCGTCGTAGCCGGTGCACTCAACCAGCATGGCTTCCAGTTCGTCGATCAGCTGCGTGTAGCCAGAAGTCTG
>JBBSIY010000343.1:0-3996 GCA_038257785.1 Lysobacterales bacterium | reverse complement strand
TGTATGACGCCGGTGGCGACGCTCGGCAACCGGCGCTTATCTACGTACACGGTGCTTGCTGGGTTGCCGGCAGCCTTAACAGCCACGACGAGCCGGCTCGCTATCTGGCATTGAACAGCGGCAGCAAAGTGATCGCCATCGACTATCGGTTGGCGCCCGAGCATCCCTACCCGGCCGCCGTCGATGACGTCTACGACACGATTCAATGGGTCTGGGATCATGCCGATGAGCTCGGCGTGGAGCGCTCTAGAATCGCACTCGGAGGCGAGAGCGCGGGTGCGCATTTAGCCGCTGCCGCCGCCCTGCGCATTGGCGACAACATCGATGCGCCACGACTGGCTTTCTTGCTGCTGGTTTACGCCGCACTGGATGGCGATGGTTCGTCATGGACGGAATGCAAGGATCAGTTTTTCAAGACGAAGGAGGACGCGCGCAGCCGCTACGGCTCGCCCCTATGGGTCGAGGATCTTTCGAAGATGCCGAGGACCTTCAATATCTTCGGCGAGCTTGAGCCCTCGCGCGCAGAGCAAGAGCTGTTTGTGCGCAAGCTTCGGGAAGATGGCGTGAATGCTGAGAGCTACATGATGCCGGCGACGGGCCACGATGTCGGTACCTGGCTGGCGGTAGCTGGCAACCTTGCCGCGCACGAAGCGGCGGTCGACTACCTGCGCCGCGTTTTCGCCGTTAAACCGTAAGGCGGTAACGACACTAGTTGCTGCATCGCGTCGCAGCAAGTCGATGGTCTTGTGTATCAACGGTCGCGACGCGACCAACCTAGGTGATCCCGCGCCGCACCTTTTGACACCCACGGCACATGGCTAGCGCGGGCAGTGGATGTCCCAGTTGGGCATGGGCTTGACCCCATGTCTGCCAGCGCTGCGTCAGCGCTACGGCATTGCCCGGTATTCGCCCTGATTTTTGCTGGCCAAGCTGACGAAATAGATGGCAGCCCACGCGGCGACGAAGCCGGGAATGATTTCGTATACGCCGGGTCCGCCCATGAAGTTCGCGTTCCAGCCGAGCGCGATCCAAACCACTACGGTCAGCGCACCGACCACTAAGCCAGCCACGGCGCCGGTGCCGGTCATCCGCTTCCACGTCAGCGCCAGAATAATCAGCGGGCCAAAAGCCGCGCCGAATCCGGCCCAGGCGTTACTGACCAGCCCCAGTACTTTCGACGTCGGGTCCCATGCGATCACGGCGGCGATGATGCCGACCAGCAGCACGCTCACGCGACTAACCAGTACGGCTTCTTTCTCGCTGGCCTGTTTACGCAGAAACAAACGATAGAAGTCTTCGGTTAACGAGGACGATGCGACCAGCAGCTGGCTGGAAATTGTGCTCATCACGGCCGCTAGGAGTGCCGCAAACAGGAAGCCGGTTACCAGCGGATGAAACAGCATATCGGCCAACACGATGAAGATCGTCTCGGGGTCGGCAACCTCAAGACCGTTGCGCACGGCATAGGCACGCCCGAAGACGCCCAAGCTGACTGCGCCGACCACTGAAATCACCATCCACGACATGCCGATGTTGCGCGCCGTCGAGACCTCCTTCAGTGATCGAATCGCCATGAAGCGCACGATGATGTGCGGCTGTCCGAAATAGCCTAGGCCCCACGCGACAGCTGACAGAAAGCCGACGAAGGACAGGCCGGAAAACCATGACAGATAGGCCGGGTCGACCGTCGAGAGCGTGTCTGATGCTTGCGCCAAACCGCCGCCACCCGATCCATAAAGCACCACCAGAGGCATGATGATCAGCGCCAGCATCATGATCACACCTTGGCAAAAGTCGGTGAGACTGACCGCAAGAAAGCCGCCGATCACGGTGTAGACAAGCACCACGCTAAGCGTCAGCGTTACGCCCACCGCGTAGTCACTCATTGAGCTGAACTGCAGCACGGCGCTGAAGGCGCTTTCGGCGAGCTTGCCGCCAGCCACGAGGCCCGAGGCGGTGTACACAGAAAAGAACACGACTACGATCAGCGCCGAAACGACGCGCAGCGCCGAAACGACGCGCAGCGCCATCGCTCTGCTGGGAAATCGGTTGGCGAGAAATTGTGGAATGGTCAGACTGTTGTCGTAGCGCTCGGTCTGCTCGCGCAGGCGCGGAGCAACCACGATCCAATTTACCAATGCGCCCAAGGTCAGACCGATAGCGATCCAAGCCGACGTCAACCCGCTGACAAACAGCGCGCCGGGCAGGCCCAGCAGCAGCCAGCCACTCATGTCCGACGCCCCGGCAGACAGCGCCGCCACCGCCGGTGAAAGCTTGCGTCCGCCGAGAATATATTCTTCGGAGGACGCCGTTGAGTTGCGGTAGGCGTAGTAGCCAATCGCCAACATCAACCCAAAATACAAACCCAAACTGATCCAGATACCAATCGCCATAACACCCCACTTCTACATCTATGGGCTTATGCCCAGCACCGCCGAGTCAAACACAGCGCTCGGCGCATAAGCAAATGACGGCGACGCAAAAACGTTCGAGTTTGGGCAGGGTGCCCGCATCAGTCCCGGGCGGCGCAATCGGGAGAGCTGCCATCGTCAGAAGCACCTCTCGAACGCTGCGCTTGGCGGATTTTGGCGCACTAACCTTGAGCAGCGAGCGGCGCTTTTGGCGGTGGCATTGGATCGCTCGAAGTTCCGCTCAGTTGGCAGCCCGGATGCAGCGCGGCGGAATCCCGCTTGCTTGAAAAGCGCGAGCGGAGTGGGACACACATTCTCGACTTTGCGAGGCCGGCTTCATCGGCCGTGGCAATCCACACACCGGACGCGGGCTCTTGCGAATCGCGACTATCCCGCGAGCCGTGGATTGCCACAGCGCCTGCGGCGCTTCGCAGTGACGGCGGGGTGGAGTTCGGTTTCAAGAGACCGTCCACAGTTTCCACGAAAGCAGAAATCCCGCAATGACGCGCAGCCTTCCCGCTGCCGCGGGAGATTGTTCCTACGGCGTCAGCAGCTGACGATTGATCCTGTGTCAGTGTTCAGCGTGATTGGCACCGGCAGTTGCACCAGCCGTCTCGAACGAATCTTTGAAAATCCGATTGTTAAATCCGAGCCCGCGCCAATGCTGGAGCAAGGCCACCAGCGCGGCGGGCTTTTGTGTGGCGGGGGCCTGGCCGGCTTGGCCGGTGCGGTTGACGCCGTGGCAGCCGTCGCAGGTGCGGATTTCACCAGGCTGCATGCCGAGCCAGAAGCGTTCGCGGACGACCGGCGTGCCGTTGGGCGCGGTGGTCTGCCAGCTCAGCGCGCGCTGGGCGGGCACGAACAATGCGCTTGAGCCGTCCGAGAAAATGGGCGTGCTGCCGGCGGGTCCGGTCGGGTTGGGTAGGTTCAAACTTGTCGCGTTGGGATCGTGAAGAAAACGCGCCAGCACGCGACGACCGGCAGTGGGGTCGGCGGTGCCGCCGATGCCGCGCACTTGATCGCCCTGCAGCATTTGGAAATGCGCGAAGTCGTACACCGTGTCGCCGCTGCCGAAGGTCTGCACGCCGCCGGGCACGCGCAGGTTGAACGGTTGCTGGCGATCCGCATCGTCGCGCGCTGTCTGATTGCGCACAACGATCACCGCTAGCTCGCGCTCGCGCAGAAAATCGCGAAACGCCTGTGGATCAACCGCGGCATCGGTGAACGCCTGCATGTCGGCCGCGGTGAGCGCTGGCTCCGTCGTGCTGGGTGGCGCTGGAGTCGCTTTGACTTCGACCGCCGACATCTCCCACAGCTCGCCGCTGTAGCTGATCATCGAATCCGGATTCCAGAAGTTCACCGTCTTGCTGATGCCTGCGGTAAGCAGCGAGGCCGGGCGCTGAAAGCCGCCATCGGGGCCGAGCACCTTTAGCCGGAACCGATGATTGGGAATCGGCGCAGCTGGCGTGCCGAGGTTTTCGATGCCGCCCTGTTGATCAGCATGACTGACCATGATTCGGCCATCGCTGAGCACCAGCGGATTGCGGTAGTGACCCGTGTGAGTCGGGCCGGGCGCGGTGCTCGC
>JBBSIY010000342.1:0-4005 GCA_038257785.1 Lysobacterales bacterium | reverse complement strand
ACGGAGCATCTCAACGTGCCGGGCAAGCACACGGCGGTCATTGACCACTTTTCGCGAGTAGAGGCTTTTCTCGCCGACCACATCGCCACGCAGCCCCAATGCAGCACCTCAGCGCCGAAATAAGGAGGGCCCATCCGAGACGCGCAGGTTTCAGAGGAGCAAGCGCAGCCTATGCAAAATCTACTTCAGGCTGCGGTATGCGTCATGCAGTTAAAAGGCGCACTGGCAGTTTGATCGGAGCCGCTAGCCGAATTAGTCGCGCGCATTCTGCGTCACCTACTCGGCAACAGAATCTGCGCGTGTTTCCAGTGGAGTCTTGTTCGGCGACGTGCAGGTGCAGGCGACAAATCGGCTGCGTGCGTTTCGATCAACCGACGGGCCAATCTTGCCTGCGGCGAATCCACGAGCAAGGCAATAGTCCGCGCAGCGCGTCGCACGCTGGGCATCCATCAGGGCGACGCCAGCAAAGCAAAACGTGGCTCCTGTCCCCACTAGCAGCAATGCCATACAAATAGAGATTTGCTTCACTCGCCCTTGCGATCCCGACATCAGCTGGCCCAACACGACTAATTGGCGCGAGCGATTCGCGCCGCCGCTGGCAAACAGCAGCGTTAGAAATATTAGGCCGCCCACGAGAAAAAAAGCGGCACCGATGGTCATTAGGATTGGCATGGCGGAAGTGTAGTCCGCGCCACGCTCGATCGGCTTGAACGAGCTATTCGCCGCCCGCGTCCTAGGTCCACAGGCGCAACGGCAGCATCCCCCATAGAGCCAGCACCAGGCTCCACTGGAGCACGCTAAGCATCGCCAGCTTGTCCATTGGCACGTTTCGACCAGCCGCGGTTCCGCTGAAGGAGCGCCACAGTCCGACAAGCATCGCGAGCGGCAGTGCGCCTGTCACCAGTGCAAGCAGCGCGCTTGCCGGCGTCAGATCGCCAAGCTGCAGGAACGACTGGCTAAAGAACAGCGGCAGCGGGAGAAACAGCGCCAAACATCCGATGAATGGAATGAGCAACGGATCAGCCAAGCGTAATCGACGCCGCAGCATGCGAAGAAGGCCGAATAAAATCAGATAGACCACCCCAGCGAGGCCCGCCAAAAGACTGGCCCAAAGCGGAACCATCTGCCATAAGCTGCTCTGCTGGTAGCTGCGAAATCCATCGCTGATAACGCGACGAGAATCTTCGGACACAAGAAGCACGTGAGATGCCGTGGTTTTGTCTTCGGCGCGGAAAAGCCAGCCGCCAACCGGCACCAGGGATCGTTCTTTACCTTGGAAGGGACTTAGGTGGAGTTGCCGTTCGTCCCATCGGACACTCGCGAAGTTTAAGACGCGATCTAGATAGGCAAAACGTTCGATTCTGGTTGGAGCAAGCACGTAAATGCCTTGCCAGTCAGCGACCCCGATTGGCGGGGGCGCACGTTCGGTCGGGAGCGCCGCCGCAATGCCGAGTTCACGGATAAGCATGGCGTCAAACCGGTCATAGTTGGCTGCCTCTACATCGGCATTCATGGCAACGAAGAACGCTTTCTGTAGTTCTGGGAAAAGACAGATATTTGCCCGGAAACCTATCGTGGTTCCAACATGACAATTGCCAAGGACGCCAAACCGATCGCGGCTGTTCAAACCAAGACCATATCCTGCATCGACCAATCCTGCTGAGGCTGCTTCGGTGGTGGTCGGCTGCCCCATCGCGCGCAGCAAGTGGGATGCGATGAAAGGTTTCCCTTCGATGTCGCCATCGCTCATCAGGAAGCGTGCGAACAGGCCCATGTCGGCCGCTGTGGTGGTGAGCTGCCCGGCAGGGCGCAGGTGCAGCGAAACCGCGGCCTGCGAAACGCCATTCTCAAAATGCCCCATCGCCAAGCGAGAATCTGCGTGCGGCCCTTCCTGTGACACAAAGCGAAGGCTGCTTTGGAGCATGCCGAGCGGGCGCAGCAATTGGGTCTCCAGATAGGACTCATAGCGCTCGCCGGCGACGCGCTCGATCACCATGCCGAGCAGCGTGTAGCCGAGATTCGAATACGAAAGACGGCTGCCGGGCTGGATTCGAATTCGCAGTGGTCCACGGACACTTGCGCTCAACGGCGCATCGGGTTTGGCCTTGAGGCTAAAAACCTGCCACAGGCGGGCATCTTCGAGTCCGGAGGTGTGGTCAAGAAGGTGCCGAACAAGGACGGGATGCGTCAACGCCCACGGGTTAACGAGCTCAATATCAGGCAGCAGTGTCGCTACGGGGCTATTGAGCGTCAGCCTGCCTTCTGTGACCAGTCGCAATATTCCTGTTGCGATGAGCGTTTTAACGATCGAGCCCGTTTGCACCTTGCTGTCAGTGGAGAGCAGTGCTCCGCGCTTGGCATTGGAAAGTCCCGACGCGCCAGTCGCAATCCCGCGCGGTGATACCGTTGCCCAAACGACACCTGCGAGTTGTTCTTCTTCGACCGCAGTTTGCATCTCCGCATAAATTTCTGGCGAGGCATTAAGTTCGCAGGCCTGCGCCGGGTGGTGCATTGCCTCAATCAATACGGTTCCCGCTATGACAACCCATTTGAAGACTCCCGTCATCGTCTCTCTGCCGAGTGGTTTACAGCCGCAACATTCGCCGTAGCAAGAAGTCTGCTGGAATACTGGCGCTTCGCTAACGTTTACGTTTGCGTTGGCGCGGTCCTAGACAAATTTGGCACTACCTGCGCCCATCATTTGCTGCAGGTTGTGAATTCAAACTCAATCGTCATAGTCTGGCCGTCGTTGCCAGGGCCGGCTATTTCGGCATGCAGCGCATTGCCGATCCGGCGGTATTCGACGCGCTGCGGGAAGTCATGTGCAGGTTGCTCAAAGCGAATCCAGTCGCTGCCGCCATCGACGCGTTTGAAGGCCGTGGGCGGGACGCCGTTCGGTTGAGCGATGAAGGTGGGGACGCCATCGACCAGCGTAATTCGCATGTACTCGAATTGCGTCTTGCGGCCATCCGCCACCGTGCGGCTCAGGCCAAGCATCAGCTCACCATCGGGCGCCATCCAGCGCTCGACGCTGCGGCTGTTCTCCGAGTCGTTGCACCAATCGCCTGCCATCCAGTGTGGAAGCGCTGCTGTGTCGCCAGCGCTGGCGTTGACTATAAATGGGGTGATCGCCGCAGCCATGGCGAACGCGAGTCGGACGGCGCTGGTGGAGTGAATCATGCTGAACTCTCAAAGGTTTTGGGGTGACGAGTGTGACGCGAGAAGACGGCTATAGAATTGAACAAATGCGCAAGCTGCTGACACCTGAGCTAGATTAGATGGACTACGTCGAATGGGCAGCGCCCGCGCTCTTGCAAAGGCACGTGCAGTGCATGTGGCGATTACGCGCCGTCGAGACGGGATTGGCGGCGCAAACGATCTATCCAGATGGCCGCTGCGAGCTGATCGTTCACTTAGGTCCACCGATGCAGCGCTTTAGTTTGGTCGACGGATGGCACGCCCAGTCGACCTGTCTCTTCGCCGCGCAGATGCTTAGCGGCATTCGTTTGGCGGCTGACCCGCGCGTCGATTGCATCGGCGTGCGTTTGCAGCCCGCCGCTGGCGCTATGATCGGTGGTGAGCGTCTGCCTGATATGACCGATCAGGTGATTGATCTTCAGCAAATCGATACTGAGTTCGCCCGCGCATTGTTTGCCACCGTCGCGGGCTTTGCCGTGAGCGGCGATGCACGCTCGATCTGGCAGCTCTTACTACAGCGTATCGGCGCGACGCCGCCTGATGCGCTGGTTGAGCGCGCGGTGCGCGACATCGATGCGGTAGAGGGAACGGCGGTCATTTCTGCGTTGGCCAAACGTTGCGGGGTCAGTCTGCGCACCCTGCAGCAGCGCTTTCGTCGCAGCGTAGGCGTTGAGGCTGTAGAAAAACTCCTTTTGCAGCGAATTTCAGCCGCCTCTGCGTCTCAGTAGAGGTTTGGCGCTCGGGTGCTCTTCCAGTGATGGCGTCGGTGGCTTTCGCCCTCGACGTTGGAAGCGCATTTATTCGGTT
>JBBSIY010000341.1:0-4011 GCA_038257785.1 Lysobacterales bacterium | reverse complement strand
GCAGATGATGGCGGACGTGCCGCTGGGTGCGTTGCTATCGGGCGGCATTGATTCATCGTTGATCACTGCGCTCATGCAGGCAAACAGCGCCCAGTCAGTGCGCACGTTTACGATCGGGTTCGATGAAAAAGAGTACGACGAGGCCGTTCATGCGCGTGCCATTGCAAAGCACCTTGGTACCGATCACACAGAAGTGCGGCTGTCGGCAAACGACGCGTTAGCGATTATCCCGCAGCTGCCCGCCATGTATGACGAGCCGTTTGCAGATTCGTCGCAGCTGCCCACGCATTTGGTGATGAAGCTAGCGCGACAGCATGTAACGGTTGCGCTGTCGGGCGATGCGGGCGATGAGTTTTTTGGCGGGTATAACCGGTACGTGTTTGGCCCGGCGCTTTGGCGAAAGATTGGCTGGATGCCCATGCCATTGCGGCAGGGGCTTGCGTTTGCGCTTAGCCAAGTGCCGTTTTTCGCCTCACGCAGCGCCCGACTCGCCGCAAAGATGTCGGGTCAAATTGCACAGGTCGACGATAAGTGGGCCAAGCTGCTCAAGCTGCTTGGCTCATTATCGATAAGGAGCTCGGATGATCTTTACGTCGCATTGGTGTCGGAGTGGTCAGGTGATGATGCCTTGGTAGTGGGCGGGCAACCATCCGCCTGCTTGATTGACGCACGCGGCAATTGGCCGCGACTAAGTAACCCCGTGTCACGAATGATGGCCATCGATGCGATGACCTATCTTCCAGACGATGTGCTGGTAAAGGTCGATCGTGCAGCGATGGCGGTTTCGTTGGAGACGCGCGCGCCGTTTTTAGATCGTGATGTGATGGAATTTGCGTGGACGTTGCCGATGTCGATGAAGATTAGGAATGGCCAAAGTAAATGGCTGCTGCGTCAGTTGCTTGATCGGTACGTGCCGCGCGCATTGATTGATCGTCCCAAAATGGGCTTTGGTATTCCGCTGGATGCGTGGCTCCGCGGTCCTTTGCGCGAGTGGGCGGAAACACTTCTCAATGAGCAACGGCTGCACAACGAGGGCTATCTGCAGCCGAATCCCATTCGCAGAGCTTGGCAGCAGCACCAAGCGGGAACCGCTTCGCACGGGTACCGCTTGTGGTCGGTGTTGATGTTTCAAGCATGGCTTGAAGCACAAACGAGTAGTGCCGCGTGCTGATGTTCTGGGCGCTATTTTTGCTGCCCGCGATTGGCGTGCTGTCGCCCAAGTCAGCCGCGCCCTCTACCCGCAAGATTTTCTGGTGGGCATGCTGGGCGCTTTTTGTTCTGCTGGTTGGCTTCCGTCACGAAGTGGGAGGCGACTGGGGTGCCTATCTGCGGCATTTCGACCGCGTCAAATATTTGCCCTTCGGCGAGGCATTGGAGTTCGGCGATCCCGCGTATTACGGGGTGATGTGGCTGGTATCGCGTCTTGATCTCAGCGTGCATTGGTCGAACCTAGTGATGGCGATCATCGTGTTGACCGGTGTCTTCCGTTTCGCGCGAGCGCAGCCGATGCCTTGGGTTGCGCTCTTGGTGGCGGTGCCGTATCTCATTATCGTCGTGGCGATGGGCTACACCAGGCAGAGTGCCGCGCTTGGGCTAGCGATGTTAGGGCTAGTCGCACTTGGCGACGGCAAGACCCGGCTCTTCGTGTTTTGGGTGATTGTCGCAGCTGCGTTTCATAAGTCAGCGGTGTTGCTGCTGCCCTTTGGCGCGCTTGCCGCGGTGCAGAATCGCACGATGAAATTTACCCTTGTCGGCATCACCTCGCTGGCCGCGGCCTATTTCTTTTTGGCAGATGACTCTGATGCACTGATCAGAAATTATGTGGAGACCGATTACCAGTCTTCAGGCGGCGCAGTACGTGTACTGATGAATTGTGTTCCGGCAGCCATCTTCATGCTGTGGGGCAAGCGCCTGACGCATGGTCTGCAGAGCTATCGATTGTGGTGGTGGCTGAGCGTGTTTGCGCTGACCTGCTTGCCCTTGCTCGCTGTCCTACCCTCAACAGCCGTTGATCGCGTCGCGCTCTACTTTATTCCGATTCAGATGTATGTGTTCTCACGCGTTTACCTATTGGCGTTAACGCCGTCCGGCCGAAGGCAGGTTGTTCTGGGAGTGGTGACCTATTACGCGGCCGTCCAATTCGTCTGGCTGAACTATGCGACGCACGCAAAATACTGGCTGCCTTACAAATTCATCCCGCTGTAGGCGGGCAGTCCTTTGAAAGCTGTCCTGTTCGCCAACACCGACTGGTATCTCTACAACTTCCGTCGCTCGCTTGCGCTTGCGCTGCGCGAAGCGGGCCACGAGGTGCTGCTGATTTCTCCGCCGGGTCCATACGGCGAGAAGTTGCGCGCGCTGGGGCTTCGCTGGCAGCCGCTGCCGATGGATCGCCGAAGCTTGAATCCGCTGCGCGAGGCTGCTTTGCTTTGGCACTTGTACAAGCTGTTTCTGCGCGAACGCCCAGCGCTGGTGCATGGCTTCACCATCAAGTGCGCTGTGTATGGCTCGTTGGCCGCTCGATTGGCGCGCGTGCCGGCGCGGGTCAATGCTGTGGCGGGGATGGGCTATGTGTTCACTAGCGAGGATGCCAAGGCGCGCGCTTTGCGGCCTGTCGTGCGCGGCCTGCTGAAACTGGCGCTGGGTGGTCGAAATGCGCGCTTGATTCTGCAAAACCCCGACGACGTGGCGCTGTTTGAACGAGCTGGGCTTGTGGAGGCTGCGCAGGTTCGATTGATACCGGGTTCGGGCGTCGATTGCTCGCGCTTTGCCGTCCGCAGTGCCGTGCGCGACAGCGAGAAACCCTTGCGCGTGCTGCTGCCTGCGCGCCTGCTGTGGGACAAGGGGATTGCGGAGTTCATTGCGGCGGTTCGGCTATTGAAGGGCGAGGGCAGGGTGATCGACTTCCTGCTCGCGGGCGATCCTGATCCGGGCAATCCTGCGGCGGTGCCGGTTGACGATGTGCATGGATGGGTGAGCGAAGGATTAATCCAGTGGCTAGGTCACGTTGATGACATGCCGGCGCTATTCGCCAGCGTGGACATGGTGGTATTGCCAAGCTATCGCGAAGGCCTACCAAAGGGTCTGATCGAAGCAGCGGCCTGCGCCTTGCCGTTGGTCACCACGGATGTGCCGGGCTGTCGCGAAGTGGTGACCGACGGTGTCGACGGCTTGCTGGTACCGGTGCGCGATGCTGCAGCGTTGGCGAATGCAATCGCGCGCTTGCAGGATGATCCGGCGCTTGCAGCGACGCTGGGTGCAGCGGCCCGCACGAAGGCGCTGGCGATGTTCGATGAGCGCATCGTTATCGAGAAGACGATTGACGTTTATCGCGAGCTAATCGGCAAGCCGCCTGAGCTTCAACATGGGTGATGCGCCCGCAGCATCGCCTCGGCGTCGCATCGCATTCCAAATTACTGTCGCGGTACTGTGCGTGGTCGTGGTGGTGGCGATGGCGCTGTCGTCGCAGGCGATGTCGGACTTACGCGTTGCACTTCCGCCTTTGAGCCGCGCAATGAGCTGGCTGGAAGGTTTGGATACGCCGTTCGATATGGATCACGTGGCCTTCTTCGCCATGATGACATTCGCCGCGCGCCTGCTAATCCCACGCGTGCGCTGGTGGTGGATCGCATTGGGGGTCGTGATGTTGGCGGCTGGCACCGAGCTCATGCAGTTCTGGGTGCCCGGCCGCACGCCCAAGTTGCTTGATGTTCGGGACGACCTCATAGGAGGCGCGGTCGGACTTTCGAGTGCATGGGTGCTGCTGGGCGTGATTCGATTGATAAGTGGCCTTGGTGATGTCGGCGCTGCGCAAAAGAAGTGCTAGTTCGGAGTGGCACTTGCATTGCGCTTCGACATGGCCGGGAAGGCCGGCATCCAGCGCCTTGGGGGACCTAAGTAACGGGGTACCCGCCTACGCGGGAACGACGCTTCGTTGCGCGGTTTCGCATGTGCGCGACGCCAACGGTCGTCGCCCCCGCGAAGGCGGGGGCCCAGCGCCTTTGGGAGTTCACG
>JBBSIY010000340.1:0-4025 GCA_038257785.1 Lysobacterales bacterium | reverse complement strand
GCCGCTGTCGATTCACTAATGTCGCGCATCCCGCTGGTGCAGACGATCTATGGCGGCACCAAAAAGCTGCTGGTCGCGCTGCAAACAAAGCCCGAAGGTGCGCAGCGCGTGGTATTGATTGATTTTCCACATCGCGACATGAAGGCCGTCGGCTTCGTCACCAAGGTCATTCGCGAAGCCGGCACCGACCGCGAACTCGCCGCCGTCTACGTCCCGACCACGCCGAATCCGACCTCGGGCTATCTCGAAATCGTGCCGGTCGAACAGCTCACCTTGACCGACTGGACGGTTGATCAGGCGATGGCCTTCATTATCTCCGGCGGCGCGGTGTCGCCATCGCACATTCCCTACACCCGCATTGATGCGAGCGACCCGCCGCCGTGACGGCGCGCCTCACGCGCACTCAGCGCCTGTTCGTCGTACTCACCGGTTTTTTCATCGCCAATGCGCTGATTGCTGAATTCATCGGCGTGAAGATTTTTGCGCTCGAGGAAACCCTCGGCATTGACCCGCTCAACTGGCGCTTGTTCGGTCAAAGCGGCTCACTTAATTTCACCGTCGGCGTGCTGCTCTGGCCGGTGGTGTTCGTGATGACCGACGTCATCAACGAGTACTTTGGCCGTCGCGGCGTGCGCTTCATTAGCTGGCTGGCCGTCGGCTTAATCACATACGCCTTCGCGTTTGCCTACCTTGCGATTGGCCTTGTGCCAGCGGGATGGTGGGTGGGAGTTGCCGCGCCGCAGGGCGTGCCCGATTACCAAGCCGCGTTCACCGCGATCTTCGGCCAGGGAATGTGGTCGATCGGCGGCTCAATTACCGCGTTTTTATTTGCCCAGCTGATCGACGTTTCGATTTTCCATCGCATTCGCCGCGCGACAGGTGAGCGCATGGTCTGGCTGCGCGCGACCGGCTCAACCTTGGTGAGCCAGCTGGTCGATAGCTTCGTTGTCCTCTACATCGCGTTCGTGCTCGGCCCGCAGAAATGGAGTATCGATCTGTTCCTCGCCATCGGCACGGTCAATTACACCTACAAGGTCATCGCGGCATTCGCGTTGATCCCGGCGATCTATGCGCTGCGTTGGGCGGTGTCGTGGTATCTCGGAGAAGCCGAAGCCAGTGCATTGAAGCAAGCGGCGGCAGAGGGATAGCGAGAGCCGTTGGGCGGCTCCGCAAACTAATTCCGTCGAGCGGCGCGACGCGATCGCGATGATTTCGAACACGTGGATTCCATTAATCGCATGCGACACTCCGCACCTAGCTAACAATCAGCTTCGCGCGGAGCGCAAACGTGGAGAGTCTTGCGGGTGATTTGCGGCAGATGCAGCGCACGCCGCTGCTTGAGGAACACGTGGCGGCGATGCGGCGGGTGGGGGTGCAGCGGCACTACCCAGCAGGGCATCGGCTATTTGAGGCCGGCACGCCGATGGATCGGTTTATTTACCTGCTGACCGGCGAGCTCGAGATGCTCGACGACTTCACCGGTCTGCGCGCGTTTGACAGCACGCTCGGACCCACCCAGTTCGTGGGCGACATCTCCTTCTTGTCTGGCGGTGCGGCGTCTATGCCGATGCGCACAGTCAGCGATACCGAAACGCTTGAGGTGCCGCGCGAACAGATGCTCGCGCTGATGAGTCAAATTCCGGAAATGTCGGACATCATCATCAGCGTGATGTCGGCGCGGCGACGGCGGCAAATTGAAGACCGTCGAACCAGCCTCAAGCTCATCGGTGCTGATCGCAGTGTCGAGGTCAGGCGCATCGCCGAGTTCGCCCATCGCAACAAGATTGCATTCGAATCGCTTGAGCTTGACGACCCGGAGTCGGCGGAGACGCTGGCGCGCTGCAATCTGGCTGAGAACGGCCCAGCGGTGATCTTTGGGCGCGACCGAGCGGTCAGCAATCCTACGCCGCTCAAAATTGCGGAACTATTGGGGATGGACCTCAAACTCCAACCCGATGAAGTGTTCGATGTGGTGATCGTCGGCGGCGGGCCGGCTGGCGTTGCGGCAGCCGTCTACGCGGGCGCTGAAGGCCTGCGCGCCCTGGTTGTCGAGGACGTCTCCATCGGCGGTCAAGCGGGCACATCCAGTCGCATCGAAAACTACATGGGCTTTCCGACCGGCATCTCGGGTTCTGATTTGGTCTGGCGTGGCGAAGTACAGGCGATGAAGTTCGGCAGTCGATTTGCCATGCCGCGTCGCGCCACGGCGCTTGAACGACGCGATGATGGATCGTTCTGCGTCACGCTGGATGGCCACCAGCCGATTTGCGCCAATGCCGTCATCATCGCGACAGGCGTGCAGTATCGGCGACTGCCGATTGATCGGCTGGAAGAGTTCGAGGGCAGCGGGATTTACTACGCGGCTACCGACATGGAGGCGCGCTTCTGCCGCAACACGGAAGCCGTGGTGATAGGCGGCGGCAATTCGGCTGGACAAGCGGCCATGTTTCTCAGCCGCGCTGCGAGCCACGTGCATCTGCTGGTGCGCGGCGACTCGCTAGCGGCTTCGATGTCCGACTATCTGCGCAGCCGCCTCGAGGCGGACCCGCGCGTCAGCATTCACTACAACCACGATGTTGTGCAGCTGGAAGGCGCGACCGCGCTAGACAGAGTCACCGTGCGCGATCGCGTTAGCAATACCCGTCGTGAGATCGACTGCCGCGCGCTGTTTGTGATGGTTGGCGCAGCGCCGAATACGCACTGGCTGCAGGGACAGGTAGCGCTAGACGACAAGGGCTTTGTAAAGACCGGCGCAGCGGTCGGTGAAGAGTCGCCGTTTGCTACCTCGGTAGCAGGCATATTTGCCGTAGGCGACGTCCGCGCGGACTCTGTCAAACGCGTCGCTTCCGCCGTCGGTGAGGGCTCGGTGGTGATTTCTAAAGTGTGGAGTCACGTGTTCGCGACGCATTGAGCGGCCTTTAAGATTTTGCTTGTCCGGTACCAATAGCTGGTCATTGCGAGGCCAGTATCACCGATCAAAGTGACTCGGCTGCCGCCGAGGCGGCGAAGCAAGAGCTGGATTGCCACAGCGCCTGCCGCGCTCCGCAATGACGGTGAGGATAGTGAGGCTCAGGGCGCCGTCTACCGTTTCCATGAAAGCAGAGCTCTCGCAGTGACGATTCGAGGCCGGTTGGTTGCAACAACGGCCGCTTTCGCGGAAACATAAGCCTCACGACCCTGACTGTTAAAGTCGAGCCCGATGAACGCCGTGCCGAAACCGATCACCCGCGCCGACGACGCGATCCGACCGCCACCGAAGCGCCTGCTAAATACACGGCAGCGGACGCAGTGGCTCGCTAGCTCGCTGTCAGCTGAAGACAGCATGCTGCAAAGCATGCCGGACGCCAGTCCTAGCAAGTGGCATCTGGGCCATACCAGCTGGTTCTTTGAGCAGTTTGTGCTCGCCCACGTGCCGGGCTATGAAGCCTTCGATGCGCGCTACGGCTTCGTATTCAACAGCTATTACCAAAGCGTCGGCCCCATGCATGCGCGGCCGCAGCGCGGCGGTTTGAGTCGGCCTGCATTGAGCGACGTGATTCGCTATCGCGCGCATGTGGACGCCGCGTTGGCGCAGGCGTTTGAGCGAGATCAGCTCAGCGAAGCCGCGCTACAGGCGATCGAACTAGGCATCCAGCACGAGCAGCAGCATCAAGAGCTGCTGCTGACCGACATTCAACATGCACTCTTTTTGCACCCATGGCAGCCGGCGTGGCGAGACGAGTTGCCGTTGCCTGCTGGCGACAATCTCAGCTCGATGCGCTGGATTGCTGGCCGTGCTGGCCTGCATCACATCGGTGCTGATGCGTGGCCGCGAAGCCCTCACTTCGCCTTCGACAGCGAATCACCGCGCCATCAAACCCTAGTTCATCCGCACGCGCTGGGCAGCCGGCTAGTCACCTGCGGCGAATACCGCGACTTCGTCCGCGACGACGGCTATCGAAATCCAGCTCTGTGGCTGAGCGCGGGCTTCGACACTGCGCGTGCGGAAGGCTGGACGCGGCCGCTGTACTGGAACGCAGCATTGG
>JBBSIY010000339.1:0-4036 GCA_038257785.1 Lysobacterales bacterium | reverse complement strand
GTTTGCGGTTTCGTTTGCGTGCAGCGAGGCACCACCAATCGACACGAACACCGGTCCGCCTGGGCCCTGCAGCTGCCCGCTTATTTGTCGGTGGAGGCGCTCCAAGATGGGCTCAAGCGCTTTCTCGTCAGTATCGAAAAAAAGCACAGCGAACTCTTCGCCGCCAATTCGAAAAACGCGATCTGGGCCGCGCAGGTTTTTCTTAAGCAGCTGTACCAAACCGATCAACACCGTGTCGCCGGCGGCGTGGCCGAACTGATCGTTAATCTGCTTAAAAAAATCGATATCGATAATGCATAAGCCGAATGCTGACTTGCTGCGGTCTTGCCCTGATAGCGCGCTTTCCAGTGACTGATCCATGAGGCGGCGATTGCCCGCGTTGGTGAGCGGATCATGAGTCGCCTGCGTTTTCAGCAGCGCGCGCTGAATCTCGCTGCGCCGCGCAGCGATAAAACTGAAGAGCAAAATGAGGCTGCTAGTTAAAACGAAGCTGCCACGCGCAATGTCGCCGTTGAACACATCAGGACTGAGCCCGAGCAAGACGATTGGAATCAGGCCGTAGATGAGCGCGTTGCGCGCCGACACCAAATAAAAGCCGCAAACTTGGGTCAGCACCACCCAGCTAATAATGTCGGTTCCAAACGTATAGGTAATCCAGGCCGAAGCCGCGTTGGACAGCAGCCCGGACAAGTTGAGCGGCAGTGACGGCCTGTTCGTTCGCCAAAGCCACGTCAAAAAAAGCGCGAGACAGGCGGTCGCTATCAGGTTTGCAATTGCGCGCTCGGTCTGGCCGCCGTGCAGTCGAACCAAGGCCATGATGAAAATCGCAAGGCCGCTCAGCAGCGCGACAAACGTCGCGTTGCCGCGCAGTGGATCGGCCAGAATCGCGCGAAAAATGCGCTTGGCGACATTGGTGAAGCGGCTATCGACGTTCAGTTGTCCGCCCTATTGGTTGAGCACTGCGGCCGAGAACGCGCACGGCTCGTAGCTAGCAATTTGGTGGGAAGATGAGGCCACTTTGCCGTAGTGAATCCGGCACATTCGTAGGCGATCCCTCTGGCTTGTTCGAGCGCTATCTTCTCCAATTCGCCCCACGGCCCGCCAGCGGGCTTGATCACTAAAGATGATGCGATCGCACACTATGTGCGCCGCTGCTGGCTTGCCTGCCACCACTCAGTCAAGCGCTCCAAACCCGTTGCGATACTTACCGTCGGCACATAGCCAAAGTCGCGGCGCGCGGCGCCAATGTCGTACCAGTGCGGCGTGGATAGCTGCTCGGCAATGAAGCGAGTCATCATCGGTTCGCCGCGTAAGGAAAAGGTGTCGTATACGCGCTCAAGGATGGCACCCAGCACGTAGGCCGCCAAGAACGGAATTTGCTTCTCCACGAGTGGCGCGCCTGCGGTACGCAGCAGGCTGTTAATGATCTCGACAGCAGCCTTGGGTTCACCGTTCGAAATGAAGTAGGCCTTGCCGGCGCAGCGGCCGGCTAGCTTGCCGGTGAGCGCGTCAAAGGCTTTCAGATGTGCGTCCACCGCGTTGTCGATATAGGTGGTGTCGATACGATTGCTGCCGTCGCCGATCAGGCGCAAACGGCCTGCCCGCGCGCGCTGTACAAGTCGCGGCAGCAGGTGGTTGTCGCCCGGGCCCCAGATCAATCGCGGGCGCAGCGCGATGGTTCGCAGGCCGTCGCGGTTTTCTTCCAGCACGATGCGTTCAGCGACAGCCTTGGTTGCCGGGTAGCAGGCTTTGAAACGCGTCGCCACAGGCGTGCTGGTTTCGTTGCCGCCCTGCACTTCAACGTTGCCGCTATGCGCCACGCTTGGGCTTGAGGTGTGGATCAGCGTCGGCACCTGATGAATACGACAGCCGGCAATGACGTTGCGCGTGCCGCGAACGTTGGCATCAAAGTAGTCGCGAAACGGTCCCCATGCGCCGGCTTTCGCCGCTACGTGGAAGACGGCCTCGACGTGCTCGCAGGCCTCGATGACGCTGGAAAAATCGGCCAAGTCACCCTGAATCTGCGCTACGCCAAGCGTGGCTAAGGCCGGATGCTGGGCACGGCTGTAGCTGCTTACTTCATGGCCGCGTTCAAGCAGTGCCTTACACAGGGCTAGGCCGAGAAACCCACCGCCGCCGGTGACGAGAATCTTCAAAGTAAAGCTCGCCTTTTCATTTGGTTGCGCATCCTACGTGCGCGGGCGCTTGGCTGCCCACTGCGCCAGCTGCTCGCGGCCGATTTTCGCGTTGTGGCGAATATCAACCGGAAACTTGGGGTGAAATAAGAAGTCGCAAATGCCCGTCGTCAGCGTGTGACGCGCTGCCAGCTCGCGCAATGCGTCGATGATGCGCGAATGCTGATGCTTTGGAGTGCCGGTCGCTAGTTCGATGCAAACAATTGGCCGCTGCTGACCGGCTGTTCCGACGCCTACCAATGCGGCACGGCGGACGTCGGGCAGGGTGCAGAAAATCGGCTCGATCTGTTCGGTATACAGCGGACCGCTGGCGGTTTCGACGCGCTGCGCTTTGCGGCCGCAAAACCACAGCCGCCCCGCCTCGTCAAACCAGCCCAGGTCACCCATCCGATGCACGATGCGGACGTTGCCATCGGGCAAGTTCTCGCTGATCTTCGCCTGCGCTGTAGCGGCTGGTCGTGCGTAGTAGCTGTCGGTGGCGCTTGGCCCGGCGACGGTTATTTCGCCGATTTCGCCCGCGGACAGTACGTGTGTCGCTGCCCACTCCGCGATGGGCTCATCGCTAATGGCGATGATTCGCACCTGATTGCCGTTGACCGGCCTGCCCACGCAGGTGCCGGAACCTGATTCGGTCGCCGTGCGGGTTTCGCGCAGCTCGCGGCCTTCAATGACGGCCACCGGCAAGCATTCAGTCGCGCCATACGGCGTCCAAATTTGCGCATCGTCCGGCAGCATGGCCTGCATCCGCGCGACGACTTCAGACGGCACCGGTGCGCCAGCCGAGGTGACCTGCTTGAGCGTGGTCAAGCGAACATGCTTGGACTCGCCGTAGCGGCTCAGCGTATCGAGCAGGGCAGGCGAGCCGAACATGCGCGTGACGCCAAACTGGTTGATCGCCTGAATCAGCCTGCGCGGGTCGGCACGTGCAGGCCGCGTCGGGTCCATGTCGGGAATAACGCTGGTGAGCCCTAGCGCAGGATCGAACAGCGCGAACGGCGGGAAGGTCGGTAGATCGACGCCGCCCGGCTCAATGTGTAGCGCCTCGCGCAACAGGTCGATCTGCGCGACAAAGTGTCGATGCCGATACACCACGCCTTTCGGCACACCGGTTGAGCCCGAGGTAAACAAAATCGCGGCCTTCTCGTCGGCTGCCGTGTCGGCCATTGAAAACGACAGCTGCGCGCCGCGCGCTTCCAGTTGTTGCAAGGTCGGCCCGGTCCAGAACCAGCGGCGACCGACCGTGACGTTTAGCGTCAGCGACTCGCGCGCCCAACCGAGCACGCAGCGCGCGGCGTGCGCCAGCGGAATGCCAATAAAGGCGACTGGCTTGGCTTCATCGAGACACTGTTTGAGCGCTCGTTTGGAAATGCCGGGATCAATCAGCACCGGCACGGCGCCAAGTTTGAACAGCGCAAACATCAGCAGGAACAGCTCAGGCGATGGCCGCACCATTAGGGCCGCGTGCGCACCTCGCGGCAGTCCGGCTTCCCGCAACCCTGCAGCGATGGCACTGCTGCGGCGCTCAAGGTCGGCATACGTGAGGCTGTGCGCGTATTCAACTGTGCCGTCGGCAAGCCGCCCACTCGGGCAACGAATGGCGACTTGATCCGGCCGCTCAATGGCCATGCGCGGCAGGGCCGTGGCGATGTTGCAGGTGAGGCTCATGGCGGGAAGTTTAGGGGGCTCCGCCGCTGTGGCAAGCAAACATCAGCGCGCTCGCCAGCCGAGCGCCACGAAGATCTCCCGACCCGCGCCTGGAAAGTAGCGATATTGGCCAAATGCGAAGTCAGCCCGCTCGGCGTAGCGTTGACCCGTAAGATTCATAGCGCGCACGCTCAGCG
>JBBSIY010000338.1:0-4050 GCA_038257785.1 Lysobacterales bacterium | reverse complement strand
TTCGGGGCGGGGGTTTGTGCTGCAGCGGACGCCGCTGGATGTATCGGGGCCGCTGCGGCGCTATCGCGAGCAGAGTCGTGCGGCGTGGATATTCACGTCGGCGACGCTGGCGGTGGCCGGGGATTTCAAGCACATCAGCAAGCGGCTTGGCCTGGACGAGCCGCGTGAGCTGCTGCAGCCCAGCCCCTTCGACTGGCCGCGCCAGGCCCTGTGCTACCTGCCGCCCGGCCTGCCCGAGCCCAACAGCCGCGACTTCCCGGGCGCCATGCTCGATGCGGTATGGCCCGTGCTTGAAGCATCCAAGGGACGCGCGTTCCTGCTGTTCACCTCGCACCGCGCGCTGCGCGAGGCGGCCGAGCAGCTGCGCGATTCGCCCTGGCCGCTGTTCGTGCAGGGCACCGCGCCGCGCAACACGCTGCTGGAACAATTCCGCGCCTCGGGCAACGGCGTGCTGCTGGGCGCGGCCAGTTTCTGGGAAGGCGTCGACGTGGCCGGCGAAGCGCTGAGCGTCGTGGCGATCGACCGCCTGCCGTTCGCCGCGCCGGACGATCCCGTGCTGGAGGCGAAGCTTGACGCGGTGCGCCGTGATGGCGGCAACCCGTTCCGCGATGAACAGCTGCCGCAGGCGGTGATCGCGCTCAAGCAGGGCGTGGGCCGCCTGATCCGCAGCTCGCTCGATCGCGGCGTGCTGGTGCTGTGCGACCCGCGCCTGGTCGGCAAGTCCTATGGCCGCCTGTTCCTGGACAGCCTGCCGCCTTTCCCGCGCACGCGCGCCATCGAAGACGTGCAGGACTTCTTTGCGACACAATCACCGCTTGCCCCCGACACCGGAGAGGATTGGCCATGACTGCCACCGCCCCCCCGCGCGTAACGCTGCTGGCCATCGAAACCAGCACCGAAGCCTGCTCCGTAGCGGTTTACGTTGACGGCCACGTGGTGTCACGCCACGAGCTGGCGCCGCGCCGCCACACCCAGCTGGTGCTGCCCTGGGCCGATGAGCTGATGGCGCAGGCGGGCCTTCGGAAGTCGCAGCTCGATGCCATCGCCGTGGGCCGCGGCCCGGGCGCCTTCACGGGCGTGCGCCTGGCCATCGCCATCGCGCAGGGCCTGGCGCTGGCGCTGGATCGCCCCGTGCTGCCCGTGTCGAGTCTCTCTGCGTTGGCGCTCGCCGATAGTCGAGCGACTGGCGACCGCGTGCTCGCCGCCATCGACGCGCGCATGGGCGAGGTGTACCTCGGCGCGTTTGTGATCGACGCTGATGGATTGCCGCAGGCGTATGACGAAGAGCGCCTGCTGAATCCGACGCAGCCCATCATGGTGAACGGTGGGCTGTGGTGTGGCGTCGGCACTGGGTTCGCTGCGCTTGATCAGGCACTGCAAACAACGCTCGGTAACCAGCTTTCTAACTGCAACGCTGAGGCGTTGCCGCGTGCCTCAGCGGTAGCGCGCATTGCGCTTGCGGCATACGCGCGAGGTGAGGCGATTGCAGCTGACCAGCTTGAGCCTGCCTATCTGCGCAACAAAGTGGCGCAAACGCTGGTGGAGCGCGGCAAAGCCTAATTACACATGCCGAAACCCGAAACTGGCATCACAACAGCAACAGCGTCCCCAGTCCCAAAAATGCGAGAAACCCGATCACGTCGGTAACGGTGGTCAACACGACGCCGCCCGCCAGTGCAGGATCAATCGCAAAGCGTCGCAGCAGCAGAGGAATTGCGACGCCGCATAGCGCAGCCGCCAGCAGATTGATCGCCATCGCCGCGGCGATTACAAAGCCAATGCGGATGTCGCTAAACCACAGCGCCGCCAAAGCACCGACGACGATGGCCCAGACCACGCCGTTGACCATGCCCACCTGCAATTCCTTGCTAAGCAGGGCGCGCATATTGCCGAAGCCCACTTGTCCGGTGGCGAGGCCACGCACCATCAAGGTCAAGGTCTGCGTGCCGGCGATGCCGCCCATGCTGGCAACAATCGGCATCAGCACGGCTAGCGCCACCACTTCCTTTAACGTGGCTTCAAACAGGCCGATGACCCATGAGGCTAAAAATGCCGTCGCGAGATTGATGCCCAGCCACACGGCGCGACGCCGGCTGGCGCGTGCGACGGGGCTGAACAAATCTTCGTCTTCGTCAAGGCCCGCTGCCGACATCACCTGATGCTCGGCCTGCTCGCGAATGATGTCGACCACGTCATCGATGGTGATGCGGCCCAGCAAAATATTGTTGCCATCGACCACGGGTGCCGATACCCAGTCGTGATCTGAAAACTGGTTCGCCACAGCGCTAGCGGATGTGTCTACATCAATCGCCGGCTGCTCGTCATCAAGCAGCTGGTTGATCGGCGTGCTTGGCTCTCGCGTCAGCAGGGCCGTAAGCGATAGACGTCCGAGGTACTGATGACGACGACTGACGACGAATAAATAATCAGTGTGATCCGGCAGCTCGCCGCGCAAACGCAGGTATCGCAGCACCACATCGACACTGACATCAGCGCGCACCGTCACCACATCGGGGTTCATTAGTCGGCCGGCGGAATCTTCGGGGTACGAAAGCACCTGCTCAAGGCGCTCTCGGTTTTCCCGATCCATCGACTTCAATACCTCTTCGATGACTTGATCCGGCAGGTCTTCGACCAAATCCGCCAAATCATCGATGTCGAGATCCTCGACCGCCGCCACCAGCTCGTCGGGGTCCATGTCGGCGATCAGGCTTTCACGCACCTCCTCGCCGACGTGCACCAGCACCTCGCCGTCGTCTTCGGAATCCACCAGACCCCAAACAATCGCGCGCTTGGCCGGCGGCAGCGACTCCAGCAGGTTGCCAATTTCGGCAGGCGAAAGCGTATTGACCAGCCGGCGGACTGGCCCCAGCCGACCCGAGTCGAGCGCTTGCGAGAGCAGCTTGAGCTGGCGCGCGGCTTTGTCGTGGCGGGCGGTTTCGGCCATGCGCGTGAGTCCAGAGAGGTGGGGTGACAGCGAGCAGCGGTGAAACGCGACTCGGCTAGCTCGCGCCGCTCAGCATTATCAGCGGCGGCGGCGCATCGACGCCACCTCGACATCGCTCATCTTGAATTCGGACGCACGCAGAATTCAGGACTCAAATTCAATCGATAGCGACAGTTGACCGCGCGGTCCTTGCCGACCACCGCCAGCATGTGCGTCGGAGTGATGTGTCCGGCCTGCATCTCGGCTTCGTCGCGGGCGTGCACGCGATCAATGAAATCGCGATCCCACGCCGCGTCAGTGTCAAAGTGATGGCCGAAGCTGCGATCGATGAAGGGATCGATGAGGTTGCCGTAACCGACAAACAGCTCAAAGCCAAAGCGATCAATCAGCAGTGGCAGGATGTCCTGCGCGCGAATGCCTTCAAAGCTTTCGCTCGAGCAGTCCCAATCCTCAAACGACGACTCCTGGCGATTGAGCTGTACGTTGTAGCGATAGTGATTGGGGAGGTCTTGCCAGAACTCGCGCACGATGCTCAGTGCCTCTGGCCAGCGCCGGTGCCCGTTGCGGCCGATCATGTCTGAGATGGCAAACAGGGCGTGCGGCGTCATCGCTTGGGACGTGGCATCGAACAGCGCCTCGAGCGCTTCGACATGGTGCAGGCTTTGATTAGCCATGACGCCATCGAACTGACCCTCCGGCTTCCAGCGATTGAAGTCGCCCGGCACTGGAATGACGTGCGCGCTGAGTCCGGCTTCAGCCGCCAGCGCGCGGCCGCGCTCCAGCATGATCGGGTTGATGTCGATGCACTCAAGCGTGAAATCGACCAGCCCACGCTCGCGAAGACCTTGGGCTACGCGTACCTCGGTGTCGCAGTTGCCCGATCCTAAGCTAACAAAGCGCGGCTTTGCGCTGCCGCTGCGGCGCGCGGCCTCAAGCAGGTAAGTGACGAAGAACTCATCAGGGTTGCGCGCGCCGAACGGCTCGTACAGCGGCAGCAGATAGCGATTTGACCAGTAGTGAAAGACCGCCGGCAGGTCGTGTACGTTCACCTGCGAAGAGAAGATCTCAGTTTCGCGCGCAATCCGCGCTTGATAGGCTGCATC
>JBBSIY010000337.1:0-4055 GCA_038257785.1 Lysobacterales bacterium | reverse complement strand
GGCACGATCTGCGCTTCTAATGAGACCGGCAACAGCCGTGGACTCATGTCGATGTCGCGGTACTTCGCCATGCTCGTTCTCGCTTGCTGGGGCAGATGTATTCCAGCAAGATCAGCAGAGTTTTTCTACAGCCTCGTTAGCGCCAAGGAGTACGCCCGCATTCAACGGCTACAGGCCACGCTGCGTCAGCTTGATGGCGAGTCTTCATCGTTGTCGTCATTGTCGCTTGATCGTGGTTTCGCTGATCAAGCGCACGCTACCCGTGAGATGCAGCGCTTCACCGGCCTCACTCCGGCGCGACTGCGAAATGCGCTGCATGCCGAACGCGAAGGCGACGATGCGCTGAGACTGGCGGCGGCTTTTGTGCGTGGTCACGGGCCACGCGGTGCCAATCGGTTGTCATAGCTGTAATTCTTTGAAGGTTTAGTACGGGCCGCATGCTCTAAGTTAACCGGCCAGTTCATTGCGATGTTTCTGCTGCTGCCGGAACAGTAGGCGTTGCCTTGAATCCCAGGTTGGCGCGAATAAAGCGCGGCGGAATCCGACAGCTTTTGGTCATCCTGTGGCGGCCCCGGATTTCGCTGTGCTGCAACCGGGCTGCTGCGCCGGATCCGAAATCATTAACGACGCGCGGTACGGGTTTATGACGAGCCCTGTTCCGTGGCAGTGATACCTTCGTCAATCAGCGCATCGAAACCGGGGCAGGGTGCGCAGGACTAGCGGTTAACTGCGGCGGTGCTCGGCAAACATCGACAGGCTCCAGGGCCGTATTGCCAGCACGAGGCTGACGCCGGCGCGCTGGTTGGCCGGGAGCGCAGCGTCTTGCGCCATCAGCTGATCGAACTCGGCGGCGATCTCGTGCAAACGGCGCTGCATCAGCGCAATCGATGACTTTGACAGCATGCCGCTTAGCAGCAGCAAGGATTCGCCATCGTCGGCAAAATCACGCTGAAAATATTCGGGCAGCAAGCGTTGTTGAAAGAATCGCTGCATCGGCCCGTTACGGCGCCAGCGGAAATTGCGCGCGGTTCGGCTGCGCACGCGATTGCCGGGCAGCAGCTCGATGATGCCAAGGCGGTCCAAGCGTGCCAGCAGCAGCGTCCATTCGGCCTCGCTGAAGCGATAGCGGGCCAGCACTTCCTGCTGGCGCCAACGGTTCAGCACTAAATACAGGGCGAGCAACAGGGCTGAGTCGTCGACCAGCGCTTGCTCCTGCAGCAGGCTGAGCTCGGCTAATGGCGACAGTCCTCGCTGGGCCTCCTCGGCCAGCTCGGTAAGGCCGATCTGCAGCACGCCGCAGATTTGATCCAGTCGCTGCAGACTCAGGCTGCGCTGGGCGAACATGCGCTTGACCGTGCCTTCGCTGATTGCGAGCCGCTGTGCGACGGCGGCATAGGTTAGTCCGTGCGCCTTCAGCAGGCGTTTGAGTGCGTCCACCAACTCGACGGCCAGCGCCATAGTCTCGTTTTCCGATACTTAAAGTTGCATTGAATGCTACTTGGTATTTTCTGGTTGTACCTCGCCGAATGAGGGCAGAGGCTGGCTGCATCTCAACGCCAACCGGAGCAGTCCATGCGAGTGCATCGCCCTTTTATCGCCATGCTTCTTTTCACTTTCGCCGCATTCGACCCCGCGTCTGCAGCGGGGCAAAGCGAGCTCAGCGCCGCCTCGCAGGCGCTCTCCGAGGCTTCCATTGCGCTACCCGCCGCCAGCATTGAACTGCTCACAGCGGGCGGCAGGTTCAGCGTGGTCGCCCTGAAGCCGGTAAGCGCAGGCGTCGAGCTAGTGCTGGAGGCTTCGGCTGCGGGTGGGCGATTGAGCCTAGTGGTCGCAGGCGAGCTGGTAGAAGCCGCCAGCCTCACCGTCGGCGTTACCGTGACTGCGGTGGCCGTTAGCGGCGGCATCGTGCTGTGGGCGGGATCGCAGGCGTTGGGCTTTATCGCGGATGCCAGTCTGCTGCCGCATGTGCATCGTCATGAGCTGCGTCGCGATGATCGCGCCGGCTGGGAGCATGGGCGATGAGAACAAACGGTGTGGGTGTGACTGCGCGACGATTCGCCCCACTTTGGCTCTGCCTGCTGCTGGTCACGCTGCCGGTTTGGGCCGGGCGCGGCTGTGAGACGCGTGTGCTTCCACCACAGGAGATGGCGCGTGCGGCGGAATCCGCGCTGCGCGTCGCCACCGCCCTTGAAGCCCAGCCTGCAGAAGTCGCGCTGCTCGCGCGCGCCGGAACCGATTTGAGCCAGCACGGAATGCACTACAGTCACGTCGGTTTCGTGCTGCGCGATCACCCGCGCGGTCGGTGGACCGTCGTCCATCTGCTGAACTACTGCGGTCGCGGCGACTCCGCACTGTTTGAGGAAGGCCTGTTCAACTTCTTCGCCGACGACCTCGCCACCCAAGACGCGCGTATCGTCTGGCTAAAGCCCAAGCTGGCCGCAAAGCTGGCATCGCTGCTGCGCTCAAACGCCGTGCACAGCCTGCATCAGCCGCGCTACAGCTTGATCGCTCGGCCGGGAAGCGTTGGCTATCAGAACAGCACAGCGTGGGTGCTCGAACTACTGATCGCCGCTGAGTACGGCACTGCGTTAGACCGTCGCAAGGTGCACGCGCATGTACGCGACAGCGGCTTCGAGCCAGATCGCGTACACATCGCGTATTCCAAGCGCATTGCCGGAGGGCTGTTCGCCGACAATCTTGTCTTTACGGACCATTCGGTTGCCACACGCCTGCGTGGAGACTACCCCGTGGTCAGCGTGCGTTCGATCTTGAGCTATCTTGAGCAGCAGCAACAAATTGACCTGCAGCGCGAGTGGCGACGAGGGATCGAGAGCGAGCGATTGGGGCCTGCGTGAGCTCGCCTACCGTCAGCGGAGCAGACGTTCGCTCAACAAGCTGTCCACCACCGCTGGATCAGCCAGCGTCGAGGTGTCACCAAGTTGATCGGGTAGATTCTCAGCAATCTTGCGCAAGATGCGCCGCATGATTTTTCCCGAACGAGTTTTCGGCAGGCTCGGTGCCCATTGCACATGATCAGGTGAGGCAATCGGGCCGATTTCTTTGCGCACCCATGTCACCAGTTCGCGTCGCAGTTCCTCGGTCGGCAGCTGATCGGCATTCAGGGTCACGTAGGCGTAGATGCCCTGGCCCTTGATGTCATGCGGGAAACCGACCACCGCCGCCTCGGACACTTTCGGATGCGCGACCAGCGCGCTCTCGACTTCTGCCGTGCCGATGCGATGGCCGCTGACGTTGATCACGTCGTCGACGCAACCGGTGATCCAGTAGTAGCCATCCTCATCACGCCGACAGCCGTCGCCGGTGAAGTAGGTGCCGGGGTAGGTCGAAAAATACGTGTCGATGAAGCGCTGGTGGTCGCCGTACAGCGTGCGCGCTTGACCGGGCCACGAGTCGAGCAGGACGAGGCTGCCATCGCAGGGGCCGTCTTGCCGCTTGCCTTCGGTATCGACGATAGCGGGCTGCACGCCGAAGAATGGTTTGGTCGCCGATCCAGGCTTTTGCGCGATGGTGGCCGGCAGCGGCGAAATCAGAATGCCGCCGGTTTCGGTCTGCCACCAGGTGTCGACGATTGGGCAGCGTTCAGCGCCGACCACTCGCCAGTACCACGCCCAGGCTTCCGGGTTGATCGGCTCGCCGATCGTGCCGAGCAGGCGGATCGAGTCGCGCTTGGTCTTTTGAACTGGGCCGTCGCCTTCGCGCATGAGCGCGCGAATGGCCGTTGGCGCGGTGTAGAAAATCGTGACGTGGTGCTTGTCGCAGACGTTCCAGAAGCGGCTGCAGTCCCGGTAGTTCGGCACGCCTTCAAACATCAGCGTGGTCGCGCCGTTGCACAGCGGACCGTAGACCACATAGCTATGGCCGGTGACCTAGCCAACGTCGGCGGTGCACCAGTAGATGTCGTCCTCTTGCAGATCAAACACGCATTCATGGGTGTAGCTGGCGTGGACCAGATAGCCGGCCGTGGTGTGCAGCACGCCCTTTGGCTTTCCGGTCGAGCCCGAGGTGTAGAGGATGAACAGCGGATACTCAGCATT
>JBBSIY010000336.1:0-4133 GCA_038257785.1 Lysobacterales bacterium | reverse complement strand
TGCATTGGCCGCGGGGCGAGGTGTTGCCTACGTCATTGACGGCACCACACGCACGATTGAACCCGGCAAACGGGTTGACGAGTTTCGCTTCGAGAGTCGATTGAGTCCGGCGCCCGGCCTCGTCGGCACCCTGCGTTAGATCATTGCCTGCCACTTACCAAATACTTTCGGAGCGCCAATGAACAGCTAGTCCGCCCCGCAGCGCGACATCAAGTTTGCGCTGTTCGATGTACTTGATTGCGAGGCCCTTTTTCAACGCCTGGGCTTTGAGTCAGCGCAGCGCGACGTTCTCGATGCCGTACTAGAAGAAGCGGCAAAATTCACCGAAAACGTACTTGCGCCGATCAACCAAAGCGGCGATGCCGAAGGCTGCACGCACGACAAAGCGACCGGCGATGTGCACGCACCCAAAGGGTTTCGTGAGGCATACGCGCAGTTTGTCGAAGGCGGCTGGAACGGCTTGACCGCGCCAGAAGCCTTTGGCGGTCAGGCGCTGCCCGAAACCATGGGTGCCGTGCTCAAAGAAATGATCGACGCGGCGAATCTGGCGTGGGGCAACTACCCGCTCCTCTCGCACGGGGCCACCGATGCCCTCAAGCATCACGGCGAAGACTGGCAGCAGCAGGTGTTTTTGCGCCCGATAGTGGAAGGCCGTTGGACGGGCACCATGTGCCTGACAGAACCGCACTGCGGCTCAGATCTAGGGCTGTTGAAAACGCGCGCTGAAGCCAACCCCGATGGCACCTATTCGATCACTGGGACGAAGATTTTTATTACCGCCGGCGAGCATGACTTCACCGACAATATTGTGCATCTGGTGCTAGCTCGCCTTCCGGACGCGCCGGCTGGCACCAAAGGCATATCGACGTTCGTCGTGCCAAAGGTAAAAACCGGCCGAGACGGCAGCCTGGGCGAGCGAAATGCGGTGCGCTGCGGTTCCATCGAGCACAAGATGGGGATTCACGGTTCGGCCACCTGCGTCATGAATTTTGATGGCGCGGAGGGCTACCTGATCGGCCCGCCCAACAAGGGCCTGAGCGTCATGTTCACCATGATGAACAGCGCACGTTTGGCGGTGGGCATTCAGGGTCTGGGGCTGATCGATCGCGCGTTCCAGAACGCGCTGGCCTACAGCCGCGACCGGTTACAGAGTCGCTCGCTGTCGGGGCCAAAAGCGCCCGACAAGCCCGCCGATCCGCTGATCGTGCACCCGGACATTCGCCGCATGCTGCTAACCTGCAAGTCGCTCGCGGAAGGCGGCCGTCTTTTGGCCCTGCACGCCGCGACCTTGGTCGATCAAACCGAGCACGCGGCGGATGCCGACGAGCGCAAGAAAGCGGATGAGCTGCTGAGCTTTATCATCCCAATCCTGAAAGGCTGCCTGACCGAATGGTCGGTTGAATGCACCTACAACGCGCTGCAGTGCTTCGGTGGTCATGGCTACGTGCGCGAATGGGGCATGGAGCAGCTGGCGCGAGACGCACGCATCACCACGATTTATGAGGGCACGACGCAAATTCAGGCGCTCGATTTGCTTGGTCGCAAGGTCATGCAGCAGCAGGGCGTGGGCCTCAAGCACTTCCTCGGCATGATCGTCGAGTTTTGCTCGGCGGAAACCCATAACGCTGCGCTGGCCGAGTTCGTCGCCCCGCTCGCAGTAGCGGCTCAAGACTGGCAAAAGTTGACCCTAGAGATAGGCAAGCGGACGATGGGCGACCCCGAAGAACTCGGCGCCGCGGCAGTGGACTACCTGTTCTTTTCGGGCTATGTCGTGCTGGCGTACTGGTGGGCACGCTCAGTCGCTGCGGCTGAGCGCAGCCAGCCGGGCAGCGACTTTGCCAAAGCCAAACGCGAGACAGCAAGGTTTTACTTCCAGCGCATGCTGCCGCGCACGCTTAGCCATGCCGCAGCGATTCAAGCGGGTGCCGCAAGCCTATTGGGCTTATCCGAAGAGGCGTTTGCTTCCTGATTGCGCCACTTGCACATGCTTCAGCGCAAACCGGCTGCGCGTCAGCCGCCGGTTTGCGCATAATGCAAACTCACTTCCGCCACTGTAGCCCGTACCCCCATGCATATTCAGGCCGGCGATCTCACGCTACTCGTTCGTGCAGCCAGCGCCGATGATGATGACTTTGTGCTCGGCCTCGCCGAGCGCTTTGTAGATTTCGAACTGCCCAAATGGCGCCGCCGCAATGTTGTGCTCGAAGGCATCCGCAAGGATTTGAGCAGGCATCTTGAAGATCAGCCGCCAGGCTCTTTTATGCTGGTGGTAGAGGACGATAGCACCGGTGAGCGCATTGGCTTTATGCACCTGATGCTGATGGTGGATTTTTTCACGGGCCACCAAAATTGCCATATTTCCGACATTGCGGTCGTTAAAACGATGGACGGCAAGGGCATCGGTCAGGCGCTGCTTGGCTACGCTGAACGCTTCGCCCGCGAGCACCGATGCGAGCGCATGCAGCTGGCCGTGTTTCCAGGCAACTCGCGCGCCCGAGCTATATACGAAGCCGGCGGCTTCGGTGTTGAAATGCTGCGGATGGTGAAACCCCTATAGAGCCAGCCTGCGGGCGGCTGAGCTAGGTCACGTGGAGGTAGGCACGATCGGCTATGCTCAGCGGCTAATACGGCGTGAAGCGCTTTGCGCCGTGGCTAGCCCACTGACCAACGAGGAGGCGTATGTCTATCGAGGTCCCGCTCAGCGCCAGCATTCACGGCACGCGCGTGCTGTCGCTTGATGCGACCGGGCGAATCTTGGACTGGATATCCTGGCAAGACGCCACCTGCCTCTACGTTCGCGGCGCGGTTGCATGGACGCTAGGTCAACCTTGTCTGCAAATACACGGCGGCTATAACCGCGCGGCGGGCCAGCAGAGCTTGATCCAGCTGCATCCGATTGTGGCTGCCCGCGGCCATGCGCGGCTGCACGGCATCGATCCTGCCCCAGCGCTCACCAACACCGCGCTGTTCGCGCGCGACAGTCAGCTTTGTATGTACTGCGGCCAGCAGTTTCCGCGCCACGCGCTCACTCGCGACCACGTGCTTCCACTGTCGAAAGGCGGCGGCGATCACTGGCAGAATGTGGTTACCGCCTGCCTGCACTGCAACGTAAAAAAAGGCAGCCGCACGCCTCAGCAAGCCGCCATGCCGCTACTCGCGGTGCCGTATCGGCCGAGCTGGGTTGAGCACTTGATTCTGTCCAACCGCAACATCCTTGCCGACCAGATGGAGTTTCTGCGCAACCACCTGCCACGACGTAGACGCGGCCTTGTGATCTGAGACGCAGCGGGCAAGCGCACAGATTTATTGCGCTTAAGCATTTGACGCCATCGGCAGCATGCACAACACTGCGTCCGCTCGGACAGGCTAGGCCGTCCGTCAACGATCAGGAACCCCCTCGGTGAACATCAGAACATTGGGCTTGTCCGGGCTAGACCGGGACGAGGAAATCATTTTTCGGCAGCTGTTTGATGCCGTGAATGAGCCCGGCTGGGCGCTGTCGCCTGAGAACGACGCCGGCGTGCTTCTGATCGACTTTGACTCGATGTACGGGCAAATGACTTGGCTACGCGCGCAAGGCGGCCCGCGCCCGATTGTGGCGCTAACTGCCGGTGCGCGCGCCGACGCGTCGCTGATTTTGAAACGTCCGGTAAGCGAGAAAGCGCTGCGCGACCTGTTGCGCAAGCTTGTCAACGTAGTGCCACAGGAAGCGACTAGCGCCAGCATTCAAGATGCGCCGCCGCCCGCTTCGATCAGCGAATCAGTCGCCACCGCGGCCCCTGAGCCGGAGGCCGCCAATGAAGAGCCAGTATCGCCGCGCTCGCGCGTTCTGCTCGATTTTCTCATGCCTACGGCGCTTGCCGGGCCTGCGCGCCTGCGCAATGCAGTACCGCCGCTGGCAATTGACGTGTCAGGCGGCACCTATTTGGGTGGCGTACCGCTTAAGCCACTCGGCGTGCACTGTGGCCACGCGCTAGAAGATTCCGCTTGGGAGCCGCTAACGGCTGCAGAGTTCAGCGCACTTCAGGCTGAACTGGGCGAGCCGCAGCCGCTGGCGCGCCTGCTTTGGCTGGCCGGTCTCAACGGATACGGCGGCCAGATATGTCCAGTTCTGGCCGCCGCGCAGCGCTTCA
>JBBSIY010000335.1:0-4140 GCA_038257785.1 Lysobacterales bacterium | reverse complement strand
CGTGCCGATGGCCGTTGCTCAGGCGGCAGCTTGCTGACCGCAATCGATATGAAAACCAGATTATCGACGCCGAGGACAATCTCAAGCGTGGTCAACGTGAGCAGTGCTACCCAGATTTCCGGGTTGAAGATCCAGTCCAAGCAGCAGGCCTCAGCTAGTGGTCAGCAGTGTGACGTAACGCGGTACGAGCAGCAGCGCCCATATCAGCAACACGTTCATCATCAATACGAATACCGCTGCCGAACCCATATCTTTGGCCCGGCCGGCCAGCTCGTGATGCTCAGGACCGTAGCGCTCGATCACGGCCTCGATCGCTGAGTTCAGCAACTCAGCACTGAGCACCAGCAATAGCGATCCCACCAACAGCACGCGCTCAACCGGGGTCTGTCCCAGCCACAGCCCCAACGGCGCAAGAACCAGAAACAGATACACCTCAAGCCGGAACGACTCTTCGTAGTACCAGCAGGCTCGCAGCCCCTTCAGCGACCACATGGTTGCTTTGACCACGCCACGCGGCCCACGCGGCACCATGCTGCCGGAATGGTCAGCCATGGAACGTTAGTCCAATCATTACACCGTGCAGCACACACGGAAACTGACGACAGGTTGGATCGCACATTACGGTGCAGCGCTTCCAGGCAGGCCGGGCTCGGCGGGCGTCATCATGCAGGCGACAGGGTCATGCAACAAGCAAGACGCTATTGCGGGGCACAAATCGCGAAACGCTGCGCAACGGTCAATCGGCTCATTTTGCTGGTGTTTAGGCGGCAATTAGAAGGCGCGTCGCACTTCCAACAGCAGCCGATGCAAACGCTCAGCTGGCGCATCGCGGCGCTCAATAAACAGCGTCGCGCGCAAGGCCCAGCCGCTATCCAACCCATAGCCCACCCATGGCATAACGCCGCGCGCCGCGCTGTGGAACCACCAATCGTCTTCATTAAATGCCGCTTGCGCCGCATCACGCTGAATACGCTGGTAGGCCAAGCCTAGCTCCCAACCAGGCAGCGTGTCGGCGTCGCCGTAGACAACGCTTCCGCGCGCGCCTTCGTTGAGATCATCGGCACCCAGATTGCGCAACAGATCCAGCCGTGCGTCGATGGCCTTGTCGCCCAGCTGCCAACGCCCACCAAACTGTACGTCCAGCAGGCGATAGTCGCTGACCAAGCTATTGGCCACTCGCCGGTTGGCGCGCGTCAGCATCTGCGCAGTAGCCTCTGCAAGATCAGAAAAGTCGAGATAGGCGATCTGGACGTCCGCAGAAAACGGCGCTCCTTCGCGATAGGTCCAAGCGAGCTGCGCCCCCGCAATGCGTGACTGGTCGCCGTACAGATGATCGCCAGCGAAGTAGCCGCCGCTCAGGCGCAGGCTGTTGCCATCGCCCTGTGCCCAATGCTGATGGATGCTCACACCGATGGGGCGCAGGTCGGCATCCCACACCATCGGCGTCAGACTCAAGGGCATCGCCGTTTTACCCAAGGTCAGCGCCGTTGCTTCTGACGGCGTCCAGCGCCAGAACGCCTGATCGACGCTGATTGCATCGCTGCGTTCGTTGTCGTTGTTGCGGCGATTATCGGCGTTGTCGTCGCTGGCGACGTTGCCTTTGACGGCCAGCGCGTATTCCCACGTGTCTCCCGCGTCTCGCCAGCCAAACCTGAGCCGCGCGCGCAAGCGTTCAACATCATCACGTGTGTCGAAACCGGTCACGCGATCACCGCGCAGGCTCACATCGCCAAACCAATGCTGCACCTCAACGGGCTCGTCGTTGCCCCACTCCGCCAGCAGCGGATCAACCGACGCCTCTTGCGCCACCACAACGCTGCTTCCCATCGCCAACAGCGCGATTGCCCCACTTGAGCCCATGAGATTACGCACGCAGCGCCTCCAGCTCAGCGATAAGCGAGTCAAGATCGGCGAAGCGCTGATCGCGATCGCGCGCAATGCAGCGCAGGATGATCGCCTCCAGCTTGGGTGGAATCTCAGGCCAGCTGGAAGACGGCAGCTTCGGCGGCCCTTGCAGCTGAGCGACGTACAGCTCCACCGTGCTGGAGCCGGTGTAAGGCAGCACGCCTGAAAACATTTCGCACATCAGCACGCCGCAGGCGTAAATGTCGGCGCGATGATCTACCTCTTCGCCGGCCAGCTGCTCAGGTGCCGAATAGTGCGGCGTGCCGACAAACATGCCGGCCTCGGTTTGCCCTGGCTCGCTGCGGCGAATCGGCCGAGCGATGCCAAAATCCATCAGCTTGGCGTTGCCGCTGGCCTCCAAGATCAAGTTTTCCGGCTTGATATCGCGGTGCAAGACGCCAACTTCATGCGCTGCACGAAGCCCGGCACACAGCTGGCGCGCAATCCGCAGTGCCGCGCTGTAGGGCACGCGACCGGCCTGCGCGATGAGCTGACGCAGGGTCATCCCGCGCACATACTCCATCGAGATATACGGCGAGCCGTTGTACTCGCCAAAATCAAAGGTACGCAGCACGTTGGGATGGGTAATCCGCCGCGCCAGCTTCAGCTCGCTCTTGAGGCGCTCGAGCTGCTCGTTGTCCAGCAGTGCAGCAGGATGCAGAGTCTTGATGGCGACCACGTCATCAAGATCAAGATCGCGCGCTTTGTACACCACGCCCATGCCGCCGGTGCCGAGCACCGAAATGATGCGGTAGCGATCATCGAAGCTCGCGCCGGGGCGCAGGTCTGCACTGACTGGCATCGGCATGACGGCCTTGGCTGTAGGCGTCACCAAGGTAGGCATAGCCTGAGCTGCAATCGCATTGAGCTGCCTTTCTGTCGGCAGACTGGCTGCCAAACTCGACGCTTCGACACCATAAAAAATGCTGCCGCTGCGCGCGCCCTTGATGCGCTGGATTGCCTGTTGCACCGACAGCGTGAGCAGCGATTCACCCATCGCGCGGGTTAGCAGGGCGTTGCCAGACGGACAATCCGCCAGCAGTGCCTCCACTTGTCGGACAGGCAGACCAATCGCCAGGGGAAAGCGAGCGCTGCCGGCCGCACTGGCGCCAGTCAGCAACTCACCGAACGCCAGCGCCGCCGCGGCATCGGGCGACGACAGCCAAACCGAGCTGATCCATCCCAGCGCATCGAGCTGCGCTTCATCGTCGACGCCGAACGCAGCGATCACGCGAGGCCCATTCGCATGCACCAGCTGCCCACCATAGTGCGTCGCTCGCTGCGCAAGGCGCTGACTCCAAGCGTCAACTTCGGCAAGCGCCTCCTCAGGCGTTTGCACATCGATGGCGGCCAGCAGCGTGCGGTGTTCCACCGCTACCACCACGCGTTGATTTCGCTCTGGCTCCGCCACGTCCACGTAAGCACTCGGAGCAGTCGGACTCTGCATGGCTTCCTCACCCGGATCGGGCAGCAATCGCGACAGCTGAGTAACGTAGGACTCGATGTCCCGCTCGCCGCGCAGGTCGGACATCAGCGAGTCGAAGGCCTGCGCCAAATCAGCTAGTTCATCTTTGCCGCCAACATCAAGGCGCGCCTGATAGTCGCCGGCTGCCGCGGCCTTGGCCGCTTTCGCCATTGCTGTCAGCGGTCGCAGGCTGGCTTTTGCCAACAGTAGTGACAGCGGCAGCGCGACAATCAAGGTCAACAGGCCCGTCACGGCCACCGCATTGACGATTGCGCGATAGCCGGCGGACGCCTGCTCAACCGATGTTAGCTGCAGTACCGAACCAATTTCAGCGCCGCCTTCTGCATCAAGTGGCTGTAGCTGGCCCACCCACTTGCCGCCGTCCAAGCTCAACTCAACCCGGCCCATGCTGCGGCCGTCGCGCGCTGCACTCGCTAAGCCCGACATGTCGGCAGCGACTGCAGCGCTGAGCGCCTCGCGCGTCGCGCCTTCAAGCGAGCTTCCGATTACGTCGACGCCGTCTTCTTTAGGTAATAGAAATGCAACAGCACCATCGCTAATTTTGCCAACGCGCTGGCTCAGCCGATCATCAACCTGATTCGCCAGCAGCAAAAAGCCGATTAAGTCAGTGCCTTGCGCCAGCGGCCAACTGGCTGCCTGATAGAGATGGCCTTCATGCCGCCAATAGCCGCTGATCGGCGCTGGCGGGTTGACCGCCGACTGTACGAAGGGGTCTTCAGCTAAGTTCTCCTGCACCGCCTCAAACCGAT
>JBBSIY010000334.1:0-4159 GCA_038257785.1 Lysobacterales bacterium | reverse complement strand
CAGCGATGGACGAAGCGGCGGCAGATTTTTCTCGCCTGGATCAAGCCATCGATCTTCTGCGCATTCGCGCGCTACCGTTCCCGGAGTCGGTGAGAGACTTCATTCAGCGCCATACCCGAGTATTTGTAGTCGAGCAAAATAGGGATGCCCAGCTGCGAAGTCTGCTGGTCAATGAATTCGAAATCGATCCAAAGCGACTCGAGCCCATCCTGCATTTTGACGGCACGCCGATCACCGCACGCTTTATCGTGACTGCGATTCGTGGGCGATTGGGATTTGCCGATGAGCGTCAGGCCGCAAGATCGCAAGTGTCGGGGCAGGAGCGCGTCGCATGACCTACATCACCAAGCCCAAGCTGCATCATCCAACCCTGCCAAAGAACGCGCTCGGCTACACGCGACGCGACTATGAAGGCAAGATTTCGACGCTATGCGCAGGCTGCGGACACGACTCTATTTCGGCGGCGATCATCCAGTCGTGCTGGGAACTGGACATCGAGCCACACAGGGTCGCCAAGCTATCCGGCATCGGCTGTAGCTCAAAAACGCCAGACTATTTCCTTGGCCCGTCGCATGGCTTCAACACCGTGCACGGACGCATGCCATCGGTGCTGACGGGCGCTAACCTTGCCAATCGTGAGCTCCTGTATCTCGGCGTATCGGGCGACGGGGATTCGGCTTCGATTGGTATCGGCCAGTTTGTTCACTCGATTCGCCGCGCCATCAACATGGTCTACATCGTTGAGAACAACGGCGTATACGGGCTGACCAAAGGGCAGTTTTCAGCGACCGCCGATCAAGGCTCGGTGTCGAAGCGCGGAGTAGCCAACACTGACAGCCCGCTCGATCTGGTGGCGCTCGCTTTGCAGCTGGGTGCGACCTATGTCGCGCGCGGTTTCTCCGGTGATAAAACGCAGCTGGTGCCGCTGATCAAGGGCGCTATTGCGCATCGCGGCTCGGCCTTCATCGACGTCATCAGCCCCTGCGTCGCATTCAACAATCACGATGGCAGCACCAAGAGCTATGCCTACGTGCGCGAGCACAACGATGCGGTCAATCGGCTGGACGTGATCCCAACGCGTGCGGAGATTCGCGTCGATTACGAACCCGGCGCGGTCACGGAAGTGCGTCAGCACGACGGCAGCGTGCTGCGCTTGCACAAGCTCGACACGCACTACAACGCGACGGATCGTATTGCTGCAATGAACTACATCCAGCGCCACGCCTCACGCGGTGAGGTGGTAACGGGTTTGCTGTACGTAGATCCGGCAGCGCGTGATCTGCACGCAAACTTGAACACGGTATCGACGCCGCTGAACCAGCTAGGTGCAGCGGAGCTATGTCCCGGCGCCGACGTGCTCGCCAAGCTCAACGCGCGCATGCGCTGAGTTGGGTCTTCCGAATGGCGAATCGCTAGTGATCGACATCGCGCGCCAGACGCGCGGCGAGGCCGGTGTATCCCGCCGGCGTCAGCATCATCAACCGCGCCTTCGCGTCCGTGGGCAGATCGAGTAGGGCCACAAACTCGCGCAAGCTTTCAGCGGTAATGCCGCGACCGCGCGTCAGTGCTTTTAGCTGCTCGTAGGGCTCCGGCAGTCCGTGTCGACGCATCACGGTCTGCACCGCCTCTGCCAGCACTTCCCACGCACCATCCAGATCCTCAGCAAGACGCGCCTCATTGGCATTGAGCTTGCCCAATCCGCGCAGCAGCGATTCGATGGCAATCAGCGTGTGACCAAACGCTGTGCCAAGCGCTCGCAGCACGGTGGAGTCGGTTAGATCGCGCTGCCAGCGGCTGATCGGCAGCTTCTCGGCAAAGTGGGTCAGCAGGGCGTTGGCGATGCCAAAGTTGCCCTCGGCGTTTTCAAAATCGATCGGGTTGACCTTGTGCGGCATGGTCGATGAGCCGACTTCGCCTGGCTGCACGCTTTGTTTGAAATAGCCGACCGAAATGTAGCCCCAGACGTCACGGCATAAATCAATCAGCACTGTGTTCAACCTTCGCTGCGCATCGCAAAGTTCGGCGATGCTGTCGTGCGGCTCAATTTGCGTGGTGTAAGCATTAAAGGGCAGGCCGAGTGACTCTACAAATTGTCGAGCCAGCGCCGGCCAATCGACATCGGGATAGGCGATAACGTGCGCGTTGTAATTGCCAACCGCGCCATTGATTTTTCCGGTGAGCGCGACCTCGACGAACTGCGCACGCTGACGGCGAATGCGCGCGAGGACGTTGGCAAGCTCCTTGCCAACGGTCGTTGGAGACGCCGTTTGACCATGCGTGCGCGACAGCATGGCGAGTCCGGCGTACGACTGCGCCATCGCGTGCAGCTGCGTGTCCAATCGATCAACGGCAGGCAGCAAAACCACGCTGCGCGCCTCAGCAAGCAGCAGCGCATAGCTCAAATTGTTGATGTCTTCCGAGGTGCAAGCGAAGTGCACAAATTCGAGCGTGGGAGCGAGTTCGGCGTCGTCTGCGAGACGCTGCTTAATAAAGTACTCGACGGCCTTTACATCGTGATTCGTGGTGTGCTCGATGCGCTTGACCTCGGCCGCGTCTGCCAAAGAAAAATCGGCAGCCAGCTGACGCAGGCGTAGCGCGCCTTCCGTTGAAAAACTGGGCAGCTCGGTAATGCCGCTCGCGGCACCGAGCGCCAGCAACCACTCGACTTCCACCCGCACCCGCGCGCGGATTAGCCCGAACTCAGAAAGGATGGGCCTCAGCGCGTCAACTTTGCTGGCGTAGCGGCCGTCAACGGGCGATAAGGCAGTAAGCGCGGAATCGGACATAGGAAGGGTGCAATGCAGGCGACGAAGGCGCGCATGGTAACCGAGCGGCAAACACCGCCGACTATGCGACTAAGCTAATCAGCAGGTTTCAGCAGGAGAAAACCGTGGCAAAGGCTAAGCGTATAGAGCACGACAGCATGGGCGAGCTTGAGGTGCCAGCTGACGCCCTTTGGGGCGCGCAAACGCAGCGTGCGGTACAGAACTTCACGATTTCCGACTGGCGCATGCCGCGCACGTTTATTCGTGCACTCGGTTTGATTAAGGCATCGGCGGCCGAAGCGAACAAGCGATTGGGCTTGCTCGATGCCGAGCGCGCTCAGGCGATCATTGACGCGGCGACACGGGTGTCAGGCGGCGGCTTGGATGCGCACTTTCCCGTCGATGTGTTTCAGACAGGCTCGGGCACCTCCAGCAATATGAACGCCAACGAGGTGATCGCCCATTTGGCCGCGAAGGCCGGTGTCAGTCTGCACGCCAACGATCACGTCAACCTTGGGCAGAGTTCGAACGACGTGATTCCGACTGCCATCCAGGTCGCGGTATTGCTTGAAGTTGATGAGCTGTTGCTGCCGGCGCTGCGTCACCTGCGCAAGGTCATTGACCGGCGCGCTCGTGAGCTGAAGAACGTCGTCAAGACAGGGCGCACGCATCTGATGGATGCTATGCCGCTGACGTTCGGGCAGGAGCTGGGCGGGTGGTCGGCACAGTTGCGCAGCGCTACCGAGCGTTTCGACGACACGGGCAAACGCCTGCGGAGATTGCCCTTGGGCGGTACAGCCGTCGGCACGGGCATCAACGCTGACCCAGGCTTTTCAAAACGGGCGGTGACGGCACTGTCTCGTCGTTCCGGCCTGCGCTTCGTAAGCGCAGAAAATCTCTTCGAGGGCATGGCTGGACAGGACGCTGCGGTCGAAATGTCGGCACAGCTGAACGGCCTAGCCGTGGTGTTGATGAAAATCAGCAACGACCTGCGCTGGATGAATTCAGGCCCATTGGCCGGGCTTGGCGAAATTGAGCTGCCCGCCCTGCAGCCGGGTTCGTCGATCATGCCCGGCAAGGTCAATCCCGTTATCCCAGAAGCGGTTTGCATGGTGTGCGCGCAGGTGATGGGTCAGCACGTGACCGTGACCTTAGCCGGGCAAAGCGGCAGTTTCCAACTCAACACGATGCTGCCGCTGATCGCGCACAACCTGCTGAGTTCGATAGGCCTGTTGAGCAACGCGATGCGCGCATTGGCTGACCAGGCGATAGCAGGGTTCACGGTGCGACGGGACGTGATCGACAGCGCGCTCGCACGCAATCCAATTCTCGTCACCGCACTCAACCCGATCATCGGCTACGAAAAAGCGGCGCAGATTGCCAAGCAGGCCTAT
>JBBSIY010000333.1:0-4160 GCA_038257785.1 Lysobacterales bacterium | reverse complement strand
CTCGCCGCGATCGCGCAGATCGGCGACCACTTCGCCATCGACGTGCAGACGCAGCAGGCGCGCAACGGTGGCGACATCCAGACCGGCGCGTCGCGTCGCGTCGACGTCCACGGTGAGGCTCAGCTCATTGCGCCCAGGCGTGTCGTTGTCTACAACGTCTTCGACACCCGGAATGGCGCTGACGATCTTCTTTAGATCGGCGGCGGCTGCGCGCAGCTCATCAAAGTCATCGGCGCGCAACTTGACGCTGATCGCTTTCGCCGCAGGCGGGCCGCCCGAGATTTTCAGGAACGAGTTGATAGAGCGACCGGGCGCGTTCTGTATCACTTCGCGCATGCCTTCCATGATCTCGTCCATGCTGCGCATGTCGGCTTGGTTGGGATTGAGCGAGACCGCAATCTGCCCGTACTGATCGCCGTACAGCGGCTCGACCTCGGTGAACTTAAGTCCGGCGACGGATACCAACGCACGCGCTTCGCCATCGCGCAGGTTGGCGCGAACAATCTGCTCAATCTTTGACGTGTGGCGAATGGTGTCGTCGATGGATGCATCGGCCGGCATATCGACGTTGACGTAGAACAAGCGGATTGGATCAAAGGCGAAGAACTGTACTTTGACGAGACCAGCAAACAGCGCGACGCCAGCGCCGATAAACAGCACGAAAGCGATGCTTAGATAGCGAACCGGCAGGCGCATGACGTGGATCAACGCACGCGTGTAGAGCGAACGAACCTTACGCGTGTAGCGCTCGCGCAGCGCCTGCGTGCGCGAGCGGCTGATGGCGCGATTGCCCATTGCGCTGATGTGCGCGGGCAGCATCCAGAACGCTTCGAGCAGGCTGACGGCAAGACCCACGGTGACGACAAACGGAATGACGAACATGAACTTGCCGACGATGCCCGGCAGCAGCATCAGCGGTAGAAACGCGGCCATGGTGGTGGATACGGCGGCGATTACCGGCAAGCCCACTTCGCGCAGCGCTTCAACGCAGGCGTCCATCGCCGGCATGCCGCGCTGCATTCGAAAGTAGATGGACTCCACCACGACCACGGCATCGTCGACCAGCATGCCCAGCACGATGACGATGCCGAGCAGCACCGAGACGTTCAGGGTCGAACCGTAGACCTGCAAGAACACGAACGTACCGCTGACCGAAAACACCACGCCCAGTGCCACCATGCTGGCGATACGCGCGCCCAAAAATAGCCAGCAAACGGCGAGCACCAGCAGTAGGCCAATGATGGCGTTTGACTGCATCACGCCGAGCGCTTCGCGCGTTGGCACGGTTTGGTCGTCTGATAGCTGTAGCCGCAGGCCGCTCTCGGCCAGCACCTCGTTCTTTCGCTCGATGTAGTCGCTCACCCGGCCCACCAGCTCGAGCGTATTGCTGAAGCCGATTTTGCTGACTGAAAAAAGCACCGCAGGCTGGCCGTCTGTCGCCGCAAGCAGGCGCGCTCGGTCGCGATCTCGGCTCACGGTAGCAATTGCATCGAGCGGCACGGCGCTGCCGTCGGGCAGGGCTAAATGAAATCCGGCCAGCTCTTGCGGGTCGGCCGTTGTGCCGCTGACGCGCACCAGCCATTCGCCGCCAGAAGTATCGACCTTGCCGGCGAATACGTCGCGAAACCAGCCGCGCAGGGCGTCGGCGAGCGCCGCCGCATTGCTGCCGCGCGCGGCAAGCGCGGTCGGATTGAAGTCAACGCTCAGCTCAGGATCTTGCGAACCAATTGCCAGGACGCGATCCACGCCCGTTATGCGCTCAAGATCTTCGCGAACGGTGCGCGCCGCATAGCGCAGGGTTTCGTCGTTGGCTTGGCCGGTGAGCAGTACGGTTGCCGTGGGGAAGCCGTTCGAGGTGGTGATCTCAATGATGTCGGGATCGACCGCGTCGGCCGGCAGCTCAGTGTTGGCCTTGTTCTGCACTTCGCGCCGCAGATCGTTGACGCGCTTGTCGAAGTCGCGCACCGAGATATCGCGGAAGCGCACCAGAATATTGGACGCACCTTCGCGCGAGCTGCTGACAACAAACTTGATGTCCTGCACGTTGCGAATAGCGTCTTCCAGCGGATTGGTGACGCGCTCTTCGATGTCCGCCGCGCTCGCGCCGATCAAGACCGTGGTGATGTTGACCCAGTTGAAGTTGATCTCTGGATCCTGCTCACGCGGCATGCTGATGTAGGCGAGCGCGCCGAGCGCGATCACCACCACAAAGGCGATATTCGCCAGCGGGTGATTGGCGATCAGTGAGCGAATAAAGCGCATGTCAGGGCGCCCGCTCGCCAATCGCGTCGCCGTCGTTCAATGCCTGCTGGCCTTCGATCACCACCTGCAGCGTTGGGTCTAAACCCTGCGCTGAAGCGGGTCTGCCGTCTTGCGCGTCGGCCATCGGAATGAACGTCGCGCGGCCGTCGGCACTGGCGAATATGCCCAGCTGCTTGTCGCGCTTGACCAGCAGCGTCGCCGGCACGCGGCCCTCGCTGCCGCGCCACTGCAGCTGGCCACTGCTGCCGGCAGGTGCCGTGCCAGCCGAGAATGCGAACCGCGCGACCCGAGTGCGTGAGGTCGGATCAATCACCTCCGACATTCTGGATAGGGTTAGCGGATAGCGCTGACCGTGCGACTCGAAGAACATCCGGTCGCCGTCGGCAATCGCCGCCGCGTAGGCGCTTGGCAGCTGCGCCTCGACTTCCGCAGTGCCAAGATCAACGAGTCGAATCAACGACGTGCCGGGCGTTGCCAGCGCGCCCACTTGTGCATGACGCTCCAGCACGCTGCCGTCGAATGGAGCGAGTACGCGGCACTTTTCTAGCGAGCGTGCGGCAATGGCGCGCTGCGCCTGCGCGCTTTGCAGATCCGCCTGTGCGCCCTGTTTTTCGGTGCTGAGCGCCAGCAGATCGTCCGCCGCAATGAACGACTTAGTGCCGAGCGCTTGACCGCGCGTGAGTCGCTGATCGGCCAGGCCGAGCCGCGCTTTGGCACTCGCGACTGCTGCGTCAGCCTGCGCCAGCAGCAAGCGCTGATCGGCCGGATCAAGCTCAATCAACACGTCGCCGCGTTTTACGCTGCTGCCGACGTCCGCGGCAACGCGCAGAACTCGCGCGGTGACTTCGGCGGCGAGCACGGCATCGTTAGGACTGATCACGCTCGCAGCGGCGCTGCCGGTGGCCGGCAGCAGCACCTCGGCAAGCGGTCGCGCGACGATCTGAGTTTGCGTCTGCGCATGTGCGGCGGTGCCGAGCAAAGCAACGAAGCCCATCAGCAGCGAGAATGCAGCGCGAAGAGCAGTTAGGTTCATGATCATTTTGCTGTGTGTGTGCCTGCGATGTCGGCCGTGGATCGCCTTAGAGCGTCGAATATGCAGCGCGAACGGGTCGCGCAGGTTACCGGTCGCGATGCAAATGGCGATTGAAGCACGCGGCCGGACGTCTGCGAAGCCTCAACCCCACCATTCGGCAGTGCGATAATTATCGCCTCTGACGTCGTTTAACAGGTTGCCCATGACCCGCATTGATGCCACACGTAAGCTGCGCGCCGCGCGCGGCACCGCGCTCAGCTGCAAGAGCTGGCTCACCGAGGCGGCGCTGCGCATGCTGCACAACAATCTTGATCCCGAGGTCGCGGAAAACCCGACCGAGCTAGTGGTGTATGGCGGCATAGGCCGCGCCGCGCGCAGCTGGGAGTGCTTCGACGCCATTTGCGCTGCGCTGCGCGAGCTTGAAGACGATCAAACGCTGCTGATTCAATCCGGCAAGCCGGTCGGCGTGTTTCCGAGCCATCCCGACGCGCCGCGCGTGCTGATTGCCAACTCGAATCTTGTGCCGCACTGGGCGACGTGGGAGCACTTCAACGAGCTCGATGCCAAGGGCTTGATGATGTATGGCCAGATGACCGCCGGCAGCTGGATTTATATCGGCTCGCAGGGAATCGTTCAAGGCACGTACGAGACGTTTGCCGAGATGGGGCGACAGCACTTTGGTGGCGATCTCACGGGTCGCTGGGTGTTGACTGCCGGGCTCGGCGGCATGGGCGGCGCGCAGCCGTTAGCCGCGACGATGGCCGGCGCCTCGATGCTGGCCATCGAGTGTCGGCAGTCAAGTATCGACATGCGTTTGCGCACCCGCTACGTCGATGAGCAGGGGAGCGATCTCGACGACGCGCTG
>JBBSIY010000332.1:0-4182 GCA_038257785.1 Lysobacterales bacterium | reverse complement strand
TTGCTGCGAACGCCCCGAGCCGGCCGCAGATACAGTCTTGAGGCTATAAGGTGACGGGGCAGCGAAGGGTGATCTGACGTGCGGCAAAGCGAGTAGTTCCTCGCAGGCAGTAAACCTAGAGGCAGCCGTCATCCGGCGGCGGGTCGTCACGGCCATATCGCAAGTGCAGGATCCGCGCTGGCTTGGGTTCGAGTCGCAAAACGAAGGCGTGCCCAAAGCTGCTCTCACACAGATTCGCTAGTGAGGGGCCGCCCAGTTCGCGCAGCAGTGCCGGAATGGTGTTGCTGTGGCCAACGACCAAAACGCCAGCTGATTGCGAGCGCACGGCTGCTGCGAGTGCCGCCACGTGATCAGACACAGGTGCGCCTGCTTCAACGATATCAATCTGCAGTCCAAGACGCTCGGCAAGCGGCGCCGCCGTGAGCTGGGTGCGTCGAAACTGGGTCGCGAAAATACGCGTGATGCCGGCGCTGGCAAGCGCATCGGCGAGCGCTTCCGCCCGCACTTTCCCCTGTTCTGATAGTTCGGGATCCGATTCTTCGCCGATGGCCTTCTCGGCGTGACGAACGAGAACCACGACGTCGGGTGCCGCATGCAGCGGTCCGCTACCCAGCATCACCAGCGAGAGCACGAACAGAGGCGCGAGTCGAAACGTTTTCATAGTGAGCGATCAGCCCCCAGAGCCACGCATGGCAACACCGCGCCTCACCCGATTATTGGATCTTGAAATCGATCTGCCGCTCGGACTGAATCGGTCGGCCCGGCGGCTGAAACTTTAGTCCCGCGACGATCCGCTCGGCTTCGCGCTCAAACAGACCACGCGGCACAGCTCGGGTGGCATTGACGTTTGACGTAGTGCCATCCGGGTTAATCGTGAATGTCACGACGACATAACCTTCAGTCGAGCGTCGCAGCGCTCGCGTCGGATACCGAAGTTCTGGCTGGCTCATCAGCTTCGGCGTTGCACCGGGCGGCAGGGCGGCGGGAGCGGTGGTCGGTGCCGGTGCCGGAGCAGGAGCAGTTGTAGCGGGCGTCGGCGTTGCGGCGACCGGTGGTGCGGTAGGCCTTGGCGCAGGCGTGGCTGCAGGCTGGACCGGTTCTGCCGCAGGCGGCTCTGCCGGAGCGGTTGCAGCTTCTGCTGCGCGTGCCTCAGCGGCCACGGCGGCTGCCACTGCTCGCGCTGCTTCGCGCTCTGCAGCCACCTCAGCTTCTGCCAGCTGCTCGCGCAGACGCTGTAAGGATGATGCGCCAGGCTGCGCTCGTTCGAGCAGCGCGAGCACGCGTGCGGCTTCCGGGCGGCTGTCGTTGTTGATGGCGCGCTCAACCCACACCAAGCCGTAGGGCAGGATGTCGCTAATGGCGAGCTTGGTCTGCGTGACTAAATCAGCTGTGGCCATCGCGTCTGAGAGACGGCGGGTGGCCTTCTCCTGCCCGTCGCCTTCTGCTGCCTGAGCCTCGGCTCGTGCCATCGCGGACAGATAGTATTCGAGGGCGTTATCTCCCGCTGGCTCGAACAATCGATCAGCCGCTAATGCTTCGTTAGCGCGCGCGAGCAGTTCCTCGGCCGTTTCTGTACTGAGGGGCGCAGCGGGTTGCTCTTGCTGCACGGCCGGCGCAGTGCCCGCCGCCGGCCCTGCAGTGGTTGGTGCGGGTGGCGGAGCCGAGTCACCGCAGGCGGCGAGCGTGACAGCGCAGACGAGCAATAAGGCAAGACGTATATGCGTGGACATGGTCAAACCGAGATGGAAATTAGAAAGGGGACGGCTCACGGCCGCTTCACACACACATTAACGCCTAAACGAACCGATGGGGCAATGCTCGACTCACACGTTTTGTTAACTTGGTTGCAAAGTCAACAACGTTTGAGATTCATTCGCGCGCGCCGGCAAACGCGAAGGGTTCCATCGCTGTAAGGCTTCATTCGCTGCAGAGAAACCGAGGCTCCGGCGCGTTTTGACAATTTGAGCTATCTATTGACTAACGCGTTCTACGCGATTTCTGCCCTTCGCTTTGGCTTGGTAGAGCGCTTGGTCGGCCGCTTTCAATACCTCGCTGGGTTCGCGCCGCGTGGCGTTGCGCATGGCTACGCCCGCGCTGACCGTTACTTCGACATCAACGGCTTTGGGCGCGGCACCGCGTTGCCGAGTCGGCGGGCGTTTAGCGGGTACGGCAAGCTTCTGCGATGCAACGGCCTGCCGCGCGTTTTCCAATCTACCAGCAGATATTCGCGCGTCGCACGCTCGGTAAACCACGCAGAACTCTTCGCCGCCATAGCGATAAACTACGCCCCCTGCAGCCTGCCGTAGCCGCGCGGCAACGGCACGCAGGACGACATCGCCCGCGTGGTGTCCATAGGTGTCGTTGAACGCCTTGAAATGATCGATATCGATCATTGCCAAGCTGTAGTCGCCCGACAGGCGCGCCAGCGTTTCGTCCAAGGCGCGCCGGTTCGGCAGCGACGTCAGAGTATCGACAAATGCCATTCGGTAGCTGGCGTAGAGCACGCTAAAAATTAGCACCAGCGCGCTAGTCAGCAACCAGCCCGGCAGCTCGATTAATCGACCGCAGCCGGCCGCCGCCAGAAACAGGCTGGCGGAGAGGCCGGCCTCAAAGGTCTGAAAGCGCTGCAGGAAACGAATCGCACAGGCGACTCCGGCCAGAAACAAAAGCAGCGTTGCACCGCGGCCAGGGTCCAGCCCAAAGAGCGGAAAAGAAGCCAACGCCACCGGCATCGCCAGCAGCAGCGGAGGGGCAGTGAGCGCGATCAACAGGAGGCTGCCGATGACAAGCAAAAGTACGCCGTGCCGCTTCGACAGCAGGCGAGGTTCGGGCATGACCGAACAGGCCAGCGCCAGCCATGGCAGTAGTCGAAGCGCTGCCTCGCGCAGCTGCAGCGATCCAGCCCCCGCGCCCAGCGCAAGCAGTCCCAATATGATGGCTAGCTGGGCAGCGCGATGGCGGTGATAGCCAATCGCGAGCGCGCAGGCCACCGCATAGGCGTAGCAGGCCGGTTCGGTGTTCACAAGAGACTAGGTGCGGGCGGGCGACTTCACGGCGTGCAGGATACTGGCCTTGAGGTCGCAATTTCTGCGACCCAGCAACCTGACTCGCAAATGGCGCGTGTTCAGCTGAATGTCTGAAATCGCCGTCGGGCGTTGGTCGGCTGGCGGCTGAGTTGGCACAATGGGAGCCCGTTTGATCGGTGACCGACGTCCTGATGTCTTACTTGGTTCTCGCCCGAAAGTGGCGACCGCGGCGGTTTGCCGAGCTTGTGGGGCAGACCCACGTGGTGCGTGCGTTGACCAACGCTCTCGATGCCGGTCGCGTGCATCACGCGTTTTTGTTTACCGGCACGCGTGGCGTTGGCAAGACAACGATTGCGCGCATTTTCGCCAAAAGCCTCAACTGCGAAACCGGGATTGGCGCGGAGCCCTGCGGCACCTGTCCGGTTTGCGTTGCCGTCGATGCGGGCCGGTTTGTTGACCTGATTGAGATTGATGCGGCCAGCAATACCGGCGTTGATGATGTGCGTGACCTGATTGAGAACGCGCAGTACATGCCATCGCGCGGCCGCTACAAGGTGTATCTGATCGACGAAGTGCACATGCTGTCGCGCAATGCCTTCAACGCGTTGCTGAAGACGCTCGAAGAGCCGCCCGAGCACGTCAAGTTTTTGCTTGCCACGACGGATCCGCAGAAGCTGCCGGTGACCGTTTTATCGCGCTGTTTGCAGTTCAATCTAAAACGTCTAACGGTCGAGCAGATTGACGGTCAGATTCAGTCCATTTTGGTTGCTGAAGGCATCGCCGCTGAAGCGCCCGCGATACAGCTGCTCGCTCATGCGGCGGACGGCAGCTTGCGTGACGGCCTGTCGCTGCTCGATCAGGCGATTGCCTACGGTGCCGGCGCGCTGCGCGAAGCCGACGTGCGCACCATGCTGGGAACGGTTGACAGTGCCGGTGTCGATACGCTGCTTAGCGCCCTCGTGGCCGGCGACGGTTCCGCGCTGCTGGCTGAGGTTGAGCGACTGGCAGGGTTTTCGCCAGATTTCGGCGGTCTGCTCGATGCCATGTCAGCGGCGCTGCATCGCATTCAACTCGCGCAGCTGGTGCCAGCGGCCGATCACGTTGAGCCGGCGCTTTCGATGGCCGCCCAAGTGCCGGCAGAGCTGGTGCAGCTTTG